>JAYUEJ010000727.1:0-10195 GCA_043739265.1 Rhodopila sp.
GCTCCCGCTTCACGCAATGACGACATACCGCGACGTCCGTTTTCACCCACGGGGTTGGCCGCCGGCCGGTATGAACGCCGATTGACAGAGACGTGCCGCTCGATCGCCGCCCGGGCGGGGTGGCACGCCTGGTGTCCCGGGCATGGGGAGCGTGCAAATCGCGCGTTCGTTCATTCTTTCCGCATTTTTTTTCACGGAGGCAGCCGAAGGACCACGAAGCGCCACGGAGAGTCGCTGTGCTGGCTGCCCGGGGCCTGACAAACCGCGATTTTGGATTGACGCAGCGGTGGATTGGCACAACCGGCCCGGGATTGCCGGACGCATTTTATAGCGTCGCCGTTGCCGGCACTGGGTCGAAGGCGGCGGTTTCTCAGTGGTCCTTCGCGGCCCTCGTGCTGTCTCCGTGCATAAAAAAACTTTGGCCTGACACCCACTCTACAGAAGAACGGCAAAACGCCGGCAGAAAATACGACAACTGTGCCGATTGCTCCAAATTACGCACCCCAAATCACGCACATTGACTGGAGATCTCCTTGGTTCTTGCTCGGAGCATTAGAGCGTTTTCACGATAACTTTAGGCCAACTGGCGCGGCAAAGGATGGAACAGGTGGCCCGGAAACATCGCGCCATGACATTGAAAAGCGCGGTAGTGCAGCAACGAAGCCTCCTCCCAACAGGTGTCACCCATTGGGGGATCGCCGCGTCGCTGCACGCCTCACGATAACCGCTTCGGCCGACAGCCGACAGCCGGTAGCAACGCGCAATGACAGCAACCGCGGAAACCGCTTATGCCGGCACGGTCTCCGCCAATCCCTTGTTTTGGACAAACGCCTCATACCACGCCGCCAGCTTCGGGTGCCCGGTGCGCCACGCATCGGATGCGAAACGGAAATCCAGGTAGCCCAGCGCACAGGCGACCGTAATGGACCCGATATCGACGTGCTTATGGGGCGGATCGCCCTCCAGCGCGCCCACCGTTCGGCTGATCACCGCCTTGAAGCGTGCGATCTGAGCGTCGCGCGCCTCTTCCCGAGGCTTGGCCTGCTCACCGCGGCACGGCACGGCGACATCGAGTATCCCGTCGCCCAGCGACTGGAACTTCAACGCCCGCCACTTTGGTGCGCCATGGGCGGGAAACAGCGGTAGTTCTTCTCCAAGACTATCGAGGTATTCGCAGATCAATTGACTGCCGAACAACGACAACCCGTCATCGGTGGTCAGGCAGGGCACCTTCGAAAGCGGATTGTCCGCGATCAGGTCGGCCGGCGATGCATGCGGATTACTCATATGCTTTTCAATCCGCCCGTCCAGGCCACGGATAATCGCGCACGCCATCACTTTGCGGACGTAAGGGCTGGTCGGCGAGTAATAAATTTTCACGGCGGATTGTCTCCCTCAGAACTTATCTTTTTTCGCGCGCAGCGTGGCGAAACTTGCCGCATCCGGCGCCAGCAGGAACGGATTGACCTTCAACTCATCCGCCAGGACGGATGGCACGCTGGGCTCACCGGCGGCGCGCAGTTGCTCGACCCGGCCGACGAATTCGTGCAGCGCCTTGTTGTCCGGATCGACGGCCAACGCGAAGCGCGCATTGTTCTCGGTGTATTCATGCCCGCAGCAGACCAGGGTATCCGCCGGCAATGCCGCCAATTTGCGCAGGCTGGCGAACATCTCCGCCGGGGTGCCTTCGTTCAGCCGTCCGCAGCCGAGGCTGAACAAGGTGTCCCCCGACAGCAGGATGCCGCCATCGGCAAAGAAAAAATTGATCTGGCCTCTGGTATGGCCCGGTGTTTCGATCACTTCGGCGGTGGCATTGCCCAGCCGAACGGTGTCGCCCTCTTTGACCGCCTGATCCAGCCTGGGCAGCCGGTGCATGTCGGCCACGGCACCGACGACCGGGCAGTTGAACCGGGCGCGCACCTCATCGACACCGGCGATGTGGTCGGCATGATGATGGGTCAGCAGGATCATGTCCAGCCGGCCGCCGGCCTTTTCCAGCGCTTCGATGATCGGTTGGGCATCGGCCGGATCGACGATCGCGGTGGCGCCGGTGCTGCTTTCGCGCAGCAGCCAGGCATAATTGTCGTTCAGGATGGGAACGGGAGATGCTGTGACGGTCACTTCAAAACTCCTGGCATTTCAAAACTCCTGGCATTCAAAAACCCCTGGGCATTCAAAAAACCCCTGGCATTTGGAGACCTCTGGCCTTTGGGAACCCTAGCAGCCTGGCGGACTTTACGCCAAACGGCTATCCATAATAAATTCGCAACGACAATTCGCGCCGATCCTGGACGCCCCCGCATGATCCGGCACCCGTGTTGCCGCATGCCGGAGCAATGCCAGGACCGTCTTTGCATCCTGCCAGGCGTCAAGCCCGATCGACGGCCGCTGCATGGGCACGGGTTATGCCATCGGCGAGACCGAATTCGGTTTCGATCCCTTTCCAGTCCTGACGGCGCTCGGACCTCTCCCTCGCTGATCGGTGCAGGTCTCAAACGCGATGCCCTTCATGTGACCCGCTTTGTCCGGCGTCGGATGCCTGATCGAACAAGCCCCTCTATGGATCGATCGCCTGCCGAAATCGGGCGATTTCTGACGGTAGAAGGTCGATCAACCGAGCCGCGCTCGCCACCGCTTTCGCCGCCTGAGTATGATCGAATTCATCGTAAGCCTCGGCGGCGACGCTTCGAAAACGGCGTGTGGCATCAGCCGCCTGCGCTGCTTCATTGCTCAGAACAACGGGCCGCTTTTCGACCGGACTGGCGGCTCGCCTGATCAGGTCTGCCTGCCAACTCGCCCCTGATGGCGCATCCTCGCTGCATATTTCGAGAATGCGCAAAAGAGCAACTTCCAACGACGTGTGTCCGGCCTGCATGGCGTGCATGAAGGCCATCTCGACCAGATAGCGGTCATCAGAGGTCCGCGCGTCCGGCACTTTCTGATAAATCAACACTGCCCCGCCGAAATGCCGCCTGGCTGTCGCGACCGCCGCGTCGATTTCGAACCAACGACCATCGCTCATGCCACCATCCGCAGGTCCGGCGCGACATGGTCCAGAAACACCTTCTTGCACCAACTGTAGGGCACCAGATCAGGCTCCAACCCGCGGTCCCAGCACGCCGTCTCGGCAAGATTCCATGCCTCATCAAGCGCGTCCTCCGGAAAATCCAGCAAAATATCGACGTCGCTGTGGTATTTCATCGTGCCCCGCGCCGCCGACCCGAACAGCAAGAACCGGCCGCCATGCGCGCGCGCATACTCCGCCAGCACCGGCACAAGCGCCGCCACCGCCTCTCGCCGCCGAGCCGCTTCGGCCGCTTTCCGCTCGGTGAGGGTGACGATGCGCTGCATGCCTCCACTATCCCGTTTTCATGCGTCCAAAACAAGAAAGCCGCGTATTGCTTGCCACTTCGCGCCGGATTCGCTAACCGAACGCCCTCTCGCCTTGATCGGATAGGCGCCGCATCGCAAACAGGAGACTAACATGGCTTACAGGGTCGCGGTTGTCGGCGCCACAGGGGCAGTCGGGCGCGAAATCATCAAAACCCTGGTGGAGCGCAACTTCCCGGCGTCGGAAGTGATCGCCCTCGCCTCCGCCCGCACGACCGGCGCGGAAATCTCCTTTGGTGAGAAAAAAGTGCTGACGGTCCGCAATCTGGACACGTTCGATTTTACCGGCTGCGATTTCGGCCTGTTCAGCCCGGGAGCAGCGGTGTCGGCCATCCATGCGCCGCGCGCCGCCGCGCAGGGGTGCATCGTGATCGACAACACCAGCCATTTCCGCATGGACCCTGACGTCCCGTTGGTGGTGCCAGAGGTGAACCCGCAGGATCTGCGTTGGTTCGGCAAGAAAAATATCATCGCCAACCCGAATTGCTCGACGATCCAGATGGTGGTCGCGTTGAAGCCGTTGCACGACGAGTTCAAGATCAGGCGCGTTGTCGTCTCGACCTACCAGTCCGTCTCCGGCGCCGGCAAGGAAGGCATGGACGAACTGTTCAACCACACCAAGTCGTCCTTCGTATATGAAACGTCGCCGCCGCAGCAGTTTACCAAGGAAATCGCCTTTAACTGCATCCCGCACATCGACAGCTTCATGGATGACGGCGCCACCAAGGAAGAGTGGAAAATGGTGGTGGAGACCAAGAAGATCCTCGATCCGAACATCGCCGTGCATGCCACCTGCGTCCGCGTCCCGGTGTTCATCGGCCACGGCGAAGCGGTGAACGTCGAATTCGAACGCCCGGTCACCGCCGGCGAGGCGCGCGCGATCCTGCGCGACGCGCCCGGCATCGAAGTGGTCGATATCCGCGAGGACGGCGGCTATATCACGCCACTGGAATGCGCTGGCGAAGACGCGGTGTTCGTCAGCCGCATCCGAAAGGACCCGACAATCGAAAACGGTCTGTCGTTCTGGTGCGTCTCCGACAATTTGCGCAAGGGGGCCGCGCTCAATGCGGTGCAGATCGCCGAGACGATGATCGCGATGAACTTGCTGACCCGCAAGGCCGCTTAAACCGCGCCGCCCCGATGGACCGGATCGAACCGCTGGCCATGCCGGATACCGGGACCGGCCCATCCTGCGTGGCCATTCTTCTGTCCACCTTCAACGGCGAACGGTACCTGCACGACCAACTCGCCAGCCTGACCAGGCAAACGCATACGGACTGGCGCCTTTACTGGCGCGATGACGGGTCCACGGACCGAACCGCGGCGTTGATGGCGGATTTTGCCGCCGGTGCCGGAGCTGGACGCGTCGCCGTCTGTCCTGGAGACCAGCGGTTGCGGGCGACCGGCAGCTTCCTGACGTTACTGCGCATGGCTGTCCAGGGGCCGGCCGCATGGTTCGCTTTTGCTGACCAGGACGACGTCTGGATGCCCGAAAAGCTGGCGCATGGCGTGGCCGCGCTCCAGGCTCTGCCGCCCCACCATCCGGCCCTGTATTTCTGCGCTCGGGCGCTGGTCGATGCCGATCTGGCACGGGTGGGAGAAGTTCTCGCCCCTGGCCGCCCGCCGGGATTTCCCGCGGCGTTGACCCAGAACGTGGCACCGGGCTGCTGCATGATGTTGAACCGGGCGGCGGCCGAACTGATCGGCCAAAGCGATGTGCCGGAGGGAACGTGGCACGACTGGTGGTCTTATGTCGTCGTGTCGGCCAACGGTGGCACCGTGATCGCGGGCGAAACGACGGATATCCTGTATCGCCAGCACAGCTTTAACCTGGTTGGCGAGCCGCGTGGCTTCTGGCATCGCACCGCGGGGGCCACCAAACGTGGCCCGGGTCCGTTCATGACCGTGTTTTGGCGCCAGATCGCGGCGCTTCAGGCTGGGTCGGTGCCGTTGCCGGATCAGACACGCGCGCTGCTCGCGATCATTGAGCGCGGCAATCATGGCGGTCTGTCGGATCGGCTCCGGGCACTGCGCCTGCCAGGCTTTGTCCGGCAGACCCGGGCGGAGACACTGCTGTTTCGCCTGTGGTTCTTGCTGGGCTGACCGGCGGGAACGCGTCCCCCCGGCGCCTCAGGGCAACCGCAACGCTTCAGCGGCGGAAATCGGCGCCCTTGCGTTCGACGGTGCGCACCAGACCCCTGAATTCGTTCAGGCCATAAGCGTCGGTCACGCGCATCTTCTTCATCCGTTCGGCGGCCTTGCGCTGCACGTATTCGTCGATGACGATCGGCGGCTCACCCAACTGCCGGGCGATCAATTCCAGCTCGCAGGCGCGTTCAAGCATATACAGCCGCATCATCGTGCCGTGGATGGTCTCGCCCAGCGTCAGCAACCCGTGGTTCAGCAGTATGACACAGGTCCCGTTGGCGCAGCTTTTGCCCAGGGCGTCGCATTCCTCGACCGTGGCCGGCACGCCATACTCGTGGTAAACGACGTCATCCAGCACTTGCAGCGCGTCCTGGCTGATCGGCCGCAAGCCCTTGCGCAGCAGAGACACGCCCGCCCCTGCCCTGGTATGGGTATGCAGCACGCAGTTGGCGTCGGGCCGAGCCTTATAGACGCCGCTGTGGATGATGAAGCCGGCGGCGTTGAATTTCCCCCCATCGGACAGGACGTTGCCGTCCATGTCCATCTTCACCAGTGATGAGGCGGTGATCTCATCGAACATGGCGCCGTAATTGTTGATCAGGAAGTGGTTCGGCTCACCCGGGACGCGCGCCGTCATGTGGGTGTTGATCAGGTCGGTCCAGCCGAGTTCGTTGATGACGTGATACAGAGCCGCGAGTTCGCAGCGGGTGTGCCATTCGGCGTCGGACATGCCTGGTTGCGGTTGGCCCGGTTGGAGTTTCATGGCGGCTGACATCTAAATTTCTCCCATCTTCGTATATCTTGCGTTGATCATCGTGAGCGCGTTGCCGGGATCGTGCAAGGTTTCGGGCACATCCGAGGCGCGTGTGTACTGGGGTTGCAACGTCGGCACGCTTCTTGTGCTGACACCCTTGCCGGATTGCTACTGTTTAACCTGACTTTCGGACCAAACTTCCCTATGGCAGCCGGATGGAGACTCTGCGAATGAAAGCACCGTGGCGGGATCGGCGCGGCAAGTTCCTGCCGTTTAAAGCGTCCGTGCTGGCGGCTGTGTTCGTGCCGGGCGTGCTTTACGCGATGTGGCTGGCAACGGGTGATCTGGGTGGCCGGCCGGTGATCGAGCTGATCCACGGCGCCGGGCTTTGGGCGGTCCGCTTGCTGATAATCTCGCTGGCGATCACTCCGTTCGCAAGGGCGCTTGATTTTCCGTCGTTGCTGCTGGTGCGGCGGACTGTCGGCGTCGCTGCCGCCTGCTATGCGGTGGTGCATTTGTGCCTTTATGTCGTCGATCAGAACTTCAGGCTGTTGACGGTGATTTTCGAGATTGCGCTGCGGTTCTATTTGACCATCGGCTTCGCTGCTTTGCTGGTGCTGGTTGCGCTGGCGATTACCTCCACCGATGCATGGGTCAAGAAACTGGGGCGGAACTGGAAGCGGCTGCACCGGCTGGCTTACCCGGTCGGCGCGGTGGCGCTGCTGCATTTTTACATCCAGTCGAAGCTGAATGTGTCGGAACCGGTGTTCGTGTCCGGCCTGTTCGTCTGGCTGATGGCGTGGCGTGCGGTACCCGAGGCATGGCGGCGCAAGCAGGGGATCGCTGTCACCGCGGCGTTGTACAGCAGTCTGGCGGCGGCATCCGGGCTGGCTGCCGCGGCGCTGGAGTTCACCTGGTACGGCCTGGCGACGAAAGTCGATCCGTGGCGCGTGCTATACGCCAATGAGTCGATCGTCCGCGGCCTGAGGCCCGCCCATTGGGTATTCGTGGTCACCGCTTCTCTGGTCGTGGTTTTCATCGGTCGGCGGCTTAGCCGCATCCGCCAGCCGATGCGGCAGGCGGCGGCCTGATCCGGATGATCGGCTGAGCTGTCGATCTCCGACGCGAGGTCTGCTTGCGACAATACCCGGGCTTCAAAGTCGCTGGCTCGTACTCGACCGTGACCTATAAACCGCCGGTAGTCCCTCCCTGCCCCGATCTCTTGACCCCCTGCGGTCTCCGGGCTACCGGCTGGTAACCGACAGCCAAGGACCGAACCGGTGAACGCCTTCAGCTTCCCGCCACCGCCGCCTTCCCCCGCGTCGGAAACCCTGCGCCTGGAAGTCCGCGAGTTTCTGCGCACCGCCCTCGCCGACCGCAAGCCGGTGGAGAAAGCCGAATCCTGGACCGGCATGGACGCCGACTTCAGCCGGAAGATGGGCCAGCGCGGCTGGATCGGCATGACCTGGCCGAAGCAACATGGCGGCCACGAACGGTCCTCCCTGGAACGGTATGTCGTGCAGGAGGAAATGCTCGCCGCCGGAGCCCCCGTGGCACTGCACTGGATCGCTGACCGCCAGTCCGGCCCGCTGATCCTGCGTGTCGGCACCGACGAACAGAAGGCAATCCTCCCCCGTATCGCCGCCGGCGAAGCGTTCTTCTGCATCGGCATGAGCGAACCCGACGTCGGCTCCGACCTCGCCGCGGTCCGCACCAAAGCGGCGAAAGTCCAGGGCGGCTACCTGGTCAACGGCACCAAGGTCTGGACCAGCTTCGCCCACAAATCGCACTACATGATCCTGTTCTGCCGCACCGGTGCGGCCGAGGATCGGCACGGTGGCGTGAGCCAGTTCCTGGTCGATCTGCACCAGACGACCGGCCTGACCATCCGCCCGATCATCGCCCTGACCGGTGAGCACCACTTCAACGAAGTCGTTTTCGAGGATGCGTTCCTGCCGGACTCCGCCTTGCTTGGAAAGGAAGGCGACGGCTGGAGTCAGGTCACCAGCGAACTCGCCTTCGAACGCAGCGGGCCGGAACGGTTCCTGTCCTCATTCGTTCTTTTTACAGAACTGGTCCGCGCGCTCGGGCCCGATCCGTCCGACGCCGGAGCCATCGCGATCGGCCGCCTGACATCCCACATCATCACCTTGCGGCGGCTGTCCCGGTCGGTGGCCGGCATGCTGCAGAACGGCGAAAATCCCGCTTTGCAAGCGGCGTTGGTGAAAGACCTCGGCGCCCTGGTGGAACAGGAAATCCCGGAAATCGCCCGCCAGTTGGTGGATGCCGAACCCGACGCGCAGTCCACTCAGGCTTTTGCCGCCGTGCTGGCGCACACAATGATGCATGCGCCTTCGTTCTCGTTGCGCGGCGGAGCGCGAGAAATCCTGCGCGGGATCATCGCCCGCGGGCTTGGTCTGCGATAAGCCTACCAACGTCCCGGAGACGTCCACCAATCTTAATCTTAAGAGGAAACGAATAATGTCCGACAAGGTCCTATACGAACAGGATGGCCAGATCGTTACGATCACCCTGAACGACCCCGCGATGCGCAACCCGATCTCCGAACGCGAAACCGTGGACGCCATCGTCGCGGCGATCGAACGGCTCAACCAGGACGGCACCGCGCGGGTCGCGATCCTGACGGGGTCCGGAAGCGCCTTCAGCTCCGGCGGCGATTTGCGGGCGATGCAGAAAGCGTTCGAGCAACGCGCTGAAAAACCGGCACTGACCACGCAGTACTACAAATTCGGTATCCAACGCATTCCGCTGGCGTTCGAGAAACTGGACGTCCCGATTATCGCCGCGGTGAATGGCGCGGCGATCGGCGCCGGACTCGATCTCGCCTGCATGTGCGACATGCGCATCGCATCCGAAAGCGCCCGCTTCGCCGAAAGTTTCGTCAAAGTCGGCATCGTTCCCGGCGATGGCGGAGCGTGGCTGCTGCCGCGGGTCGTTGGCTATTCGAAAGCGTGCGAGATGGCGTTCACCGGCGACATGCTGAACGCGCAGGAGGCTCTGGCCTGCGGGCTGGTGTCCCGAGTCGTGCCGGATGCCGAACTGCTGGATGCGGCGAGGGCGCTGGCGGCGCGGATCGCGGTCAATCCACCGTATGCGGTGCGGATGGCCAAACGCCTGTTGATAGAGGGTCGGCACAGCCGGTTGGATACGCTTCTGGAACTGTCTGCCAGTTTGCAGGCACTTGCCCATTCGACGGCCGATCACCGCGAGGCGGTGAATGCATTCCTGGAGAAACGGAAACCTGATTTCAAAGGGGATTAGAACTAAAGCGCACCGGTCGTCCGTCCTCCGGTCTCCGTCACGGCAGCCGGAGCAAACGGGCCTCCCGGTCGAAATTAGCCAGATCGCGCTCAAGCCCCCATTGCAACCGCGCCTTGTCGCTGCCGGCCAGGTAAGCGGCACAGCGCGGCGGCGGGTCACGCGTCACCCCGGCCCCGGCGCAGGCGGCAACTTTCTGCCAGGTCCGGGGATTGGCCCAAAGGCTGTCCCCGGCAACGAAAGCATATTCCAGCGTGTTGCGCTCCAGACCGACCAACGCCCGCCAATCAAGGCCATAGGTCGCCACCGCGCGCTGCAATTCATTGGTCCGGTCGATACGTTCGATGCCTTCATCGTCGGTGGACAACACAACCGGCACACCAGCGGAACGATAAACCGGAAACGGATGCGCCGTTCCCTGCACACCCAGGATCTGAGCGTTGCTGGTCAGGTTGATCTCGACCGCCACGCGCTTGCGGGCCATTTCACGCAGCAGGCCGAACGGGTCGTCCTCATACATCACATCGACACCGTGGCCGATTCGTTTCGCATGTCCCAGTTCGACCGCTTGACGGATATGAAACGAAAGCTCTTCGGGGCGCACCAGTCCCAGCGTCAGTTCGC
>JAYUEJ010000728.1:0-3378 GCA_043739265.1 Rhodopila sp.
CCTACACCGCCCGGGCCGCGCCGTCCTACCCGCTGGCGGCTAGGACGGCGCACCCATTCGGGACACAAACCAAATTTCCAGACATCAAGTTACACCACCGAGACGGACCGAGACGGGCTGCGCCGGATCGAAACTCCCGATGCCACCATTCACCATTATCGGTTCCTCGCTGTTTGGCATGGGTAGAAACGTGTTCACGCGGGTAGCCGCAGGTCGAGTTTACCGGCCAGCAGATAGACCATGGCCTTGAGGTTGCGCACCGACCGGTAGCCCCGTGCCTTGGCCTTTGCGGCCTGGACCAGGCTGTTGATGCCCTCGATCAGGCCGTTGGCGATCTTGCTGTCGAACCAGCGCAGAATGCCGTTCCAGTGACGTTTGATGGTGTATGCGGCGTCGATCATCGGCGACAGGCGACTATGGGTGGCCCAGAAGTACCACCGCTTCAGATACTGTGCAGCCTGTTGAGGGCTGTCCTGCCGGTAGAGTTCCTGGAAGGCGAGCCGCATCTGGTAGGCGCGCGCGGTCTTGAGGTGGTGCGTCGGGAGACTGTCGAGTGTCGCCCGCTGCCGCTCCGACAGATTGTCCGGATTGCGCAACCAGATATAGCGGGTGCCTTTCAGCACATTTTGGTGCTTCTGTTCGTCGCGGCGGACCTGATCGACCGCGTCGTTGACGATCTTGACGGCATGGAACTTGTCGAAAGTGACAGCGGCATTGGGCAGGTTTTCGGCAACGCCCTTGATGAAGGCCGGGCTCATATCGATCTGGCGTTTCGTTCACGGCACGTGAACGTGCCGAAACGCCGAGATACAGACCTCTTCGATCGCGTCGGGGTCGCCGCCATGCGCGGCGCGGTCACCGGCGAAGGCGGCGACGGTGGTAGCATCCTTGCCCTCGGTGGCGAACAGCACCCGGGCCTGGTCGATGTCGGCGAACAGCGTGATGTAGTTGTGACCGCGCCGGGCGGCGGTCTCGTCGATGGCGATGCGAGTCACATCGGCGGTGTCGATGCGCGCCCGCGCCTGATCGACATAGTGGTGAACCACCCGCCACAGCCTGGTGTCGTGTTCGCCCACGATCCGGGCCACGGCGGCGACCGGCATGGCCGACACCATGGCCATGACCAATGCCTCGAACAGCAAGGTGAAGCCGCTGTCCGGCCGCGCCCATGGCACGGTGGCCGTCTTGATGCCACAGACGTCGCAGCGGATGCGCGGCACGCGGGCGTTCAGCCAGGCCTGGTGCTGAAAGAAGCTGAGGTGCCGCCAGGTCTTCCGTTCGGTGTCGTAGGCCGGGCAGCCCGCCGCACCGCAGGTTGGACAGGCGAAGCGGCTGCCCGCCGCGAAATCGATCTCGACGTCGAGCCGGCGCGCCTCTGGATCGAAGTCGCTACGGCTCACGGTCCAAGGCGGGGTCAGGGCCAACGCCAGTTGCAGCAGAGCGGTATCACGCATGGTTTGGTCCCCTGTCCCTTTTGCCCATCCTGTTCGAGCCTGGCGCCGTGCTCGCCGCCGTAAAGGACGCTGCGCGCCGCTGCGCGGTGGCCTGCGGCCATCCTTGACCGCGGCTGTGCGCGACGCCTTGGAGACGTCAGGCCGGGACGAAGAAACGGCGCGTGTCAGCCGAACAAAGAAACACCAGGAGGTAGGAACCATAGGCTAGCCAAGCAAGGGGAGGGTCGTGACTACCCATGCTAAACGGCGAGGAGGCCCATTATCCGGAGGCTTGCGCCGCGTGCGGCGAACCGTTGACCGCGGCGATGGCGACGGATCATGTGGCCCGGCAGGTGTTCGATCTGCCCGAACCGAAGCCGCTGATCGTCACCGAACATCGCGCGCATGGTTGCCGTTGCGCCGCCTGCGGCACGCAGACCCGGGCGGCCTTTCCCGAAGGCGTCGCGGCGCCGGTGCAATACGGTAAACGCATCGAGGCCTTCGTGCTCTACCTGCTGCACTATCAGTTGCTACCCGAGAAGCGTCTCGCGGCCCTGATGGCCGACCTGTTCGGGGTCAGGTTGGTCACCGCCACCATCGCCCGGATCAGTCAGGATTGTGCTCAGCGCTTCCAAGGGTTCGCCGATGCCGTGCGTGATCATGTGGCAGCCCCACCGGTCAAGCACATGGATGAAACCGGCTTCCGGATTGGCGGCAAGACGCAGTGGCTGCACATCGCCTCGACCATCTGGCTCACCTTCTACCGCACCTCGCCCAAGCGCGGCAGCCTGCTGGAAAAGGTCACGGGCATCGTCGTGCACGACCATTGGACCGCGTTTCGGGGCGTCAGCTCCCGCTGACGAAACGCGGACTGGAAACCGTACTACACGATGATCGGCGTGGTGCATGCGCTGTGCAACGCGCATCATCTGCGCGAACTGAAGGCGCTGGTCGAGATCGAGAAAGAAGACTGGGCGCGCTAGATGCAGCGCTTGCTCCGCCGAGCCTGCCACGCGACAAACCTTGCGCGCGAACAAGGGGGGCCACTGAAGCCGGGTCTGATCGCACTGTTCGATCGGTGTTACGACACGATTCTGGCGGAAGGCCTCGTCTTCCACGAAGCACAGCCCGCATTGAGAAAGGCCAGGCGCCGCGGCCGTCCACCGCGACGGATTGGCCATAACCTCCTGCTGCGCCTGAGTACCCGCAAGCAGGATGTGCTCCGCTTCCTGACCGATCCCACCGTCCCATTCACCAACAACCTGGCAGAGCAAGATGGGCGGATGATGAAACTGCGTCAGAAAATCTCCGGCGGCTTCCGCTCCGAGGATGGCGCGAAGGATTTTGCCGTCATCCGCTCGGTTTTCTCGACGGCCCGAAAGCAGGGTTGGAATATGCTCCAGACCCTGAACAGCGTCCCATCGCAACTGATCGCGGACCTACGGCTGGTTTGACTCTGCCGCCCTACCTAGGCAGTTACGAGGTACTCGGACTGGGCCGGGAGTTCGGCCATGACGCGCTGCGCACCGCCGTCGCCTCCACGGTATCGCTCGGTGCCTGTGACGTGGCGGCGGTACGCTATCTGTTGACCGAGGCCGGACTGCACAAAGCCAAACCTAATCCAATCGCCCTCTGTGCCAATAACAGTGAGACACTTCCCTCCTGGAAGTTTAGACCCGCAGGCGCGGAAGAAAGATCACCACCATGCCCATGCTCCAGACATCCATCGACACGGCGTCCGGTGCGGGCACGAACGGAGGCCGTAGGCCGAGGGTCGTGCCCGCACCGGACGCCGTGTCGCCCGAATTATCCGACCGCCCCCGGCGGCGGCGCTTCACCGTCCAGGACAAGTTGCGCATCCTGGCGGAAACCGACAAGGCCGCCGAAATCGGCGGGGTCGGTGGCGTCTTGCGCCGCGAGGGTGTCTATTCGTCGAGCCTGACCG
>JAYUEJ010000729.1:0-10139 GCA_043739265.1 Rhodopila sp.
CAACGCCAGCATCTCGGTGAATTGCGAGAACAGCAGCACTCGCCGTCCTTCGGCGAACATGATGCTGAGCATCTCCATCAACCGATCCAGCTTGGCCGAACCGGCTTTCGATTTGGCAACGGTTTTTAGTTTCAGCAGTCTGGGATCGCAGCAGGCCTGACGCATTTTCAGCAGGGCGTCGAGGATGATGATACCGGATCGGGCCAGGCCTTTTTGGGCGATGGCGGCCTGGACCTTGGCGTGCATGGACAACCGGATCGCCTCGTAAATCGCGCGCTGGGTGGTTTCCATCTCCACCGGTTCGATGATTTCGGTTTTTGGCGGCAGTTCGGTGATCACCTCTTCCTTGGTCCGGCGCAGCATGAACGGGCGGATGCGGCGGACCAGAAGATCCTGGCGTTCGACGTCATCTTGTTTTTCGATTGGGGTTCTGTAACGGGTTTTGAACGATTTTTGGCTGCCGAGGAAGCCGGGTGCGAGGAAGTCGAACAAGGACCACAACTCGCCCAGATGATTTTGTAACGGTGTTCCGGACAGACACAGGCGCTGTCTGGCTTTCAGGCGCAGCGCCTGACGAGTCGTTTCGGCGTTGGGGTTTTTGATGAATTGCGCCTCGTCCAGGATGACCGCATGCCAATCCTGGGCAAGCAAAACCTCATGGTCGCGGGTCAACAGGGGGTAAGTGGTCAGCACCAGGTCGTGTTTCGGAATAGCACCGAACTGGCTCTTTCGGCCGGAACCATGCAGCGCCATGACGGAAAGTCCGGGTGCGAAACGATGTGCCTCCGCCGTCCAGTTCGGGATCAAACTGGTCGGGCAAACGATCAGCGACGGCCGGTCCAGGCGCCCGGCGGCTTTTTCGATCATCAGATGCGCCAGGGTCTGAACCGTCTTGCCCAGACCCATGTCGTCGGCAAGTATGCCACCCAGCCCGGCAGAGCCCAGGAACTGCAACCAATCGACGCCCTGTCCCTGATACGGCCGCAGGGTCGCCAGAAACGACTCCGGAATGACCGCTTTTGGAATGCCGCCTGACTGGCGCAGGGTTCTGCCGAGGTCGCGCAATGCCTCGCCGCCGCGCCAGACCAGCCCGGTGCGTTCCTCCAACCCGGCAAGGTCGGCGGCATCCAGCCGGGAAAAGCCGATTTTGTCGGAATCCGCATCGATCCCGCCGCTGGCCCACAGTTCCAGCAGTGCCTGTAACGTTGGACGAATGCGCGACATCGGCAGCGACAGCAACCGGCCATCGAGCAAGGGCAGCACGAAGGGTTTGTCGTCCGGTCCCTCGATCAACAGGGCGGTATCGGGGCGCATGATCAACCGCACCAGGGCCGGAACGAGATCGACCTGCTCGCCATCGACGGTGACGCCCAAATGCAGTTCCAGCCAGTCGATTCCCGAACCCTCAATCAGTTCGGCTTCGATTTCGGCGTCGGCGGACAGGACCTGCACCGGGAAATCGGCATCGATGTCGATCGCCCAGCCGGCGCGCCGCAGCCGCGGCACCTCCTGGGTGACGATCTGCATCCAGGTCGGGTTCGGGCCATACTCGCGCAGGGCGAAATCGTCAGTATGGGCGTGCTGGTAATAGACCGGAACCACCTCATGCACCGAACCGAAGCCCAGGCTGGTCAGTTCGGCGAGAACGCCGGCCTCGGCCGAACGATCGCGTTCGATTTCGTACAGCGTGCCGTCCTGCACGGTGATGCGCGCCTGGGGGTTGCGGCTGCGGGGCAGGACGATCGGCCCATATTGGTAGGACAGGCGCAGCAGCGGCACCGCGTAAAGGCCGCGACCCAGCACCCGAGCGGAACCGCGTCCGTAGCTTGGGTCGCTGGGCAGGGTGCCGCTGATCAGCCGGAGGTGGGGCTGCATCTGGTCATGGATGGGTTTGGGCGGCTGCAACTCGGCTGGCACCGGCACCTTGGCCGACGGCATGCGCCGGGACAGTTGCGTCCGCACCTCGGCGGCGGCTTCGGGGGGAATGGACGGCGCGTTGAGCAGACGGGCGACGACGCGGGGCGGAAGGTCCATGCCGACCGGTCCCATGACCCCGGTTGCGGGATCGACATACCAGGGGGCGGGCATGCGGACGCCGACCAGGCCTTCATCCAGTGCCAGGGTTGCCTGCTGGGAGGCATCTGGCCGGGTGATCCAGGTGATCTGGCCTTGTCGTTCGGGCCCTTCGGCCAGCGCGATGCCTTCGGCGGTTCCCCACCGGGCGCGTCCTGTTGCCAGGATTCGGCGCAGCGTATCCAGCGGGTCGTCGTCGGCCTGCGGACCCGAATGGCCGGTGCGGCGCGACAGGCGGGTCAGGATGATGCGATCGGACGGGCGGATGTATTTCGCCGGGGTCTGAATCTGGTTCGGCGCATAGCGCTTGATCGTGCCGGGGGTGCCATTCTTGAGCAGGGTGACCGTCATCGGATCGATCCGAAGCTGTGGCACCCCGGCGGCGTGCGGTGCTGCGTCGAGCACGTAGAAGACCCTGGTGCGGATCGCAGCGGGATAGTCTTCCGTCGGCTCTTCTTCGTCCTTGTCGAAGTCCGCCAGCCAGGTCTGGATTTGTGCCGGAAGCACGGAAGCTGGTTTTGACGTTTGCGGCTGCAGCGATTCCTGGCGGCGGGGAACGTGCAGTTCCTTGCGCTGGGCCGCGATCAGCACCGCCGCCAGGTGTTTGCAGCCTCGGCCCATCGGGCATGAGCAGGCGCCGGCGATTCTGATGCCGTTGGTCGGCGAGGTGCTGATTTTCAGGCTTTGCTTGTACGGATCGGGGCGGGTCCCTTGGGTCGTCGCGGTGATGATGGCGCCGCGCGCGACAATCTCCAGGTCCTGGACGCGGCCCCGTTGTTCGTACGAACGGCCGGCCGTCAGCGTTCCGGGCGGAAAAATCCGCCGAATGTCGCCTTCTCGGATGGCCAGGGAGGGATCAATGTCAGGAGCGATGGGCACGATATGCATATAACCAGAATGCGCGGTGGGTTCGAGTCGTGACCAGAGGGTGTTGTGATCTGAGCGTCGCAGTGTGGCGGTGGGGATGCGTTGGGGCTGGCCAGGCTGCCGGCGAACCCCAATCGGACCTTTCTTAAAGGCCGAGGCCGGCTTATATCTGGACGCAGGCAATGCCGTGAGGCGGTTATGGGAATGCACTCTGTCGATGTTTCCTACCATGCGCAGGAGCAATTCAAGCGGCTGTCGATGAACGAGCAGACGGCTCTGACGCGTCTGCTCACCGAAGGGGGGACGAAGACACCACCCATCAGGTCGGGCAATCCGACCGATTCGTCTCCAGGCTGGGTGATGACAAACGCGTTGTTTGGCGGAAATCGGAAGATGGCACGGTGATTGTTCTGAGCGTCGTGGCCAAATAGAAGCGACGCTGGTGTACTTCGATGGGATCGCGTTCGAGGCGACGGAAGCGGACTTGCAGCTTGCGTCATTCAAAGCGTGGATGTCAGCCCGTGACTATTTTTCAGAAACCGATGTGGTAAAGCAGATCGCGTCTCGTCCGCAGATGGCCTGTCTGCTCGTTTTTGCGATCCTGATGCCCGCCCCGGACCTGATCAAATTCGAATTCGGGATCAAAGGCCTGTTCCGCGCCGATCTCGCGATCGGTAATCACAAATCCCGCAAATTCGTTCTGATCGAGTTCGAAGACGGCCAGGAAAACAGCCTGTTCAAAGGTGGGACCCGGAAATACCGGTATTGGTCGCCGAGGCTTGAACACGGGTTTGGCCAGGTGGTGGATTGGGGATGGGCCAAACACAGCCATCCCTCGGATGTCGCGTTCACCAATTCATTCGGCGGAAACGTATTGGATGACTGCTATGTGGTGGTCTGCGGGCGCAACCCGCCGGCCGGAAGCCTGGAGGAACAGCGCTTCGATTTCAGGCGCACGCCGCGGTATTTGAACGGCGTTCCAGTTCAATTCTAAACCTATGACAACATGACCGATGCCATGAGCGATAATCTGGCGGCACTTCTGGCTCGGTGATTAAGCCGCCTACCCGGCCGCCAGGGTGCGCATCGCGGTGTTACGTTCGAACAGATTCAACAGCAGTCGAACCGCTCGGCCGCGCGGGGTTTCCAGTTTGGGGTCGCGTGACAGCAGCACTGCGGCGTCGCGGTGGGCCATGTGCAGCAGCGGTTCGTGGTCCATTGGGTCGGCCAGCTTGTAGCCGGGCAGGCCGGCTTGCCTGGTGCCCAGGGCATCGCCGCCGCCGCGCAGGCGGAAGTCTTCGTCGGCGATGAGGAAGCCGTCTTCGGTGTCGCGTACCATGGTCAGGCGGCGGCGGGCGGTTTCGGACACCCAGTCCTCGTGCAGCAGCAGGCAGAAGCTGGCGTCGGCGCCACGGCCAACCCGGCCGCGAAGCTGGTGAAGCTGGGCGAGGCCAAAGCGTTCGGCATGCTCGATCACCATGACCGAGGCGGTTGGGACATCGACGCCGACCTCCACCACCGTGGTGGCGACCAGCAGACGGATGGTGCCGGCGGTGAAGGCGGCGAGGGCGGCATCGCGAATGTCCGGGGTTTGTTGGCCGTGGGCAAGGCCGACGCGGTCGCCGAATAATTTCGTTAGGTCGGCGTAGCGTTCTTCGGCGGCGGCTACGTCCAGGACCTCGCTTTCGGCGACGAGGGGGCAGACCCAGTACACCTGGGCGCCTTCCTCCAGTTTGCGGGCGATGCCGTCCAGCACCGTCGGCATCGTCCCGAGTGAGTGCAGGGTGGTGCGAATCGGCAGGCGTCCCGCGGGTTTTTCGGTCAGGCGGCTGACATCCATCTCCCCCCACTGGGTCAGCAGCAGGGTGCGCGGGATGGGGGTGGCGGTCATGATCAGGACGTCGGTCCATTCCCCCTTGGCGCCGAGGGTCAGGCGCTGGTTGACGCCGAAGCGGTGCTGCTCATCGATCACCGCGAGCGCCAGATCGCTGTATTCGACGGCGTTCTGGAAAAGGGCATGGGTGCCGACGACGATCTGGATGCTGCCGTCGTTGATGCCGCGCAGGATGCGGGCGCGCTCCTTGCCTTTGATGGACCCGGTCAGCAGGGCGACGGGAACCGGGCAAATGCGTGACAGGGTGCGGTGGTGTTGCTTGGCGAGCACCTCGGTCGGGGCCATCAGGGCGGCCTGTTTGCCGGCCTCTACCGCGCGCAGCATCGCCAGGATGGCCACCAGTGTCTTGCCCGAACCGACGTCGCCTTGCAGCAGGCGCAGCATCCGGCGGGGGGAGGCGAGGTCGGCGTCGATTTCCCGCAACGCTTTGACCTGGGAGGCCGTCGGGGTGAAGCCGAAGCGCTGCATGGCAATGTCGCGCAGATGGGAATCGCCGATCAGCGGCTGGCCGGAGCGGGCGCGGACCCGGCCTCGGATCAGGGCGGTCGCGACCTGGCCGGCGAACAGTTCGTCGTAGGCGAGGCGGGCGCGGTTGCGGCGGTCGGGTTCTCCGGTTGCCGGGGCCTGGACGCAGCGCAGGGCTTCTTCGAATGGCGGCCATTTTTCGCGTTTCAGCAGGGCTGGGTCGTGCCATTCGGGGAATGTGGGCAGCATCTCCAGGGCCTGAGCCAAACCGGTGGCGATCTGGCGCGGCCAGAGGCCGGCGGTCAACGGCCAGACGGGTTCGATGGTTGGGATCCGTTCGGGATGGTCGATCGGCACCAGGTGGTCCGGGTGCGCGATGGTCAGGCGGCCGTTGAACATGTCGAGTTTGCCAGATACCAGCAGTTTCGCTCCCGGTGGCATCTGGGTTTCCCGGGTGAACCTGAAAAAAACCAGTTCGGCGGTGCCGGTGTCGTCCTTGACGATGATCCGCCAGGGTTGGCGGGATGTGGCCGGGCGTTCGTGGCGGACCACTTCGACCGCGATGGTGGCCACGGTGCCGGGTTTGGCGTCGCGAATCGTCGGTTTGGCGCTGCGGTCCAAATACGACTCCGGCATGTGGAACAGCAGGTCGATCACCCGATCCCCACCCGCGGCGCGCGCGATCAGGCCGGCGACAGCGGGGCCGATGCCGCGCAGACTGGTCAGGGGCGTGAAAAGAGGGGCAAGAGTTTCGGCGGTCACGGGCTGACAGTTCGGTGGGGCACCGCTATATGACAGCGGCACAATGACTGAACCAGACCATTCACCGTCCGATATACGCCGCCGGCGGCTTTTGTTTCGGTCCACCCATCGCGGGACGTTTGAAAACGACCTGATGATCGGTGGCTTCGTGCGCGCGCACCTGACCAGCCTGACCGACGCGGAGCTTGACGCGTTGGAGGCGGTGATGGAGATGCCCGACACGGACCTCGCCGACTGGCTGACCGGGCGCGTGCCGATCCCCCCTGAGGAAGAAACGCCGATGCTGCTGCGCCTGCGGGATTTCCAGACGCGATGACCGAGTCCATCACGGCCCAAGGGATAAAAGTCCACGGGATCAAGGTCTGGGGCGCACCGGAAGGGTGGGACGCGTTCCTGCTGGCGCAACGCCGCCGCGAACACGCAGGCAGCATCCTGCATGTCACGCGTGACGACTCGCGCATGGCTCGGTTGGCGGAGGCGCTGGCGTTCGTCATGCCGGAAGCCGAGATACTGCGGTTTCCGGCCTGGGACTGCCTGCCTTACGATCGCGTGTCGCCGAACGCCGCGCTGGTGTCCGAACGGATCGCCACGCTGGCCAGGTTGTTGGACAAGCCGACCGGCCCGCGCATCGTACTGACCACGGTCAATGCGTTGGTGCAGCGCGTGCCGCCTCGGTCCACGTTTGCCGGCGCCAGCATGGATTTGAGCGTGGCCGGGCAGGTGAAGCCCGAAAAACTGGCGGAATATCTGGAGGCCAATGGGTACGGCCGAGCCGGGACGGTGATGGAGCCGGGCGAGTATGCGATGCGCGGGGGGATTATCGATATTTTTCCGTCCGGTGAGGCTGAACCGGTGCGGCTGGATTTGTTTGGCGACACCATCGAGTCGATCCGGGTGTTCGATCCGTCTTCGCAACGCAGTGCCGGCAAACGCGGCAGGTTGTCGTTGCGGCCGGTGTCCGAGGTGCCGCTGGGCAAGGAGTCGATCGCACGATTCCGCGGCGGATGGCGGGAGCTGTTTGGCCAAGAGGCGGCGTCCGATCCGATCTATCTGTCGATCTCCGACGGGCGGCGGCATCCGGGGATGGAGCACTGGGTGCCGCTGTTCCATCCGACGATGGAAAACTTGCTGGATTATCTGCCGGATGCCGCCGTTAGCCTGGACCACCAATCCGATGAGGTGCTGGACGCCAGGTTGGAGATGATCGCCGACCATGCGCAGGCGCGCAAAGCGGTGCCTCGGGATGGCGAGGTGCCGTACCGGCCGATCCCGCCAGGGATGCTGTATCTGGACCGCGATGGCTGGGAGGAGATGCTGGCGTTCGGACCGCTGCTGACCCTGACGCCGTTCGCTCAGCCGGACGGCGCGGGCGGCGTCGATGGCGGGGGTCGTCCGGGTCCGGTGTTCGCTACGTCCGGGGCTGGACCGGGCGCTACGGTGTTCGATCAGCTTCGGGGGCAGGCGGAACGCTGGCGGTCGGAGGGGCGGCGGATCGTCATCGCGGCCTGGACCAAGGGGTCGCGGGAACGGCTGGGGACTTTGCTGCGCGAACATGGGTTCAAGGACGTCGCGCAAGAGGCCGATTTCGCCAGTGTGCGGCGAAAGCCGGCCGGGTCGGTGTCGCTGGTGGTGCTGGGTGTGGAGCGCGGATTTGTAGCCGAACGGCTGGCGCTGGTTGGCGAGCAGGATTTGCTGGGCGAGCGGATATCGCGGCCGCCTCGGCGGCGGCGGCGGGCGGATCAGTTTATCGCGGAGGCGACGGAAATCGCCGAGGGCGATCTGGTGGTGCATCAGGAATATGGTATCGGGCGTTACGATGGGCTGGCGACGTTGCATGTCACCGGCGCGCCGCACGACTGTCTGCGACTGATCTACGACGGCGACGAGAAGTTGTTTCTGCCTGTGGAGAACATCGAAGTCCTGTCTCGTTACGGGTCCGAACATCAGGGCGCCACGCTGGATAAATTGGGTGGCGTGGGGTGGCAGAACCGGAAGGCCAAGATGAAGCAGCGCATCCGCGATATGGCGGGTGAACTGATCCGCATCGCGGCATTACGGAAAATGCGCGATGCCGAAACGATGGCGCCGCCGGAAGGGACGTGGGACGAGTTCTGCTCGCGGTTCCCGTTCGCGGAAACCGAGGACCAGGCTCGCGCAATCGCCGACGTGCTGGAGGATTTGGCGGCGGGCAAGCCGATGGACCGGTTGATTTGCGGCGATGTCGGGTTCGGCAAGACCGAGGTCGCGCTGCGGGCGGCATTCGTTGCGGCGATGTCGGGGTCTCAGGTGGCCGTGGTGGTGCCGACGACGTTGCTGGCTCGGCAACATTACCGGACGTTTACGGCGCGTTTCGCCGGCATGCCGATCAGGGTCGCGCAGTTGTCGCGGATGGTGACCGCGAAGGAGGCGATCGAGGTTCGCAAGGGGATTGCCAACGGGGATATTGGGATCGTTATTGGCACGCATGCGTTGCTGGCGAAGTCGATCGAGTTTTCCGACCTTGGGTTGCTGATTGTCGATGAGGAGCAGCATTTCGGCGTTTCGCATAAGGAACGGCTGAAGGCGATGAAGGCCGATGTGCATGTGCTGACGCTGACGGCGACTCCGATTCCGCGCACGTTGCAGCTTGCGCTGACCGGGGTGCGGGAGATGTCGATCATTGCCACTCCTCCGGTGGATCGGTTGGCGGTGCGGACGTTCATCATGCCGTTCGATTCGGTGGTTATTCGGGAGGCATTGCAGCGGGAGCGGTTCCGGGGTGGGCAGGTGTTCTGCGTGGTGCCTAGGATTGAGGATATGCAACGCATGTCCGACCGGCTGAAGGAGATCGTGCCGGAAGCGCGCACGATTCAGGCGCATGGGCGGTTGGCGCCCACCGAACTGGAACGGGTGATGACCGAGTTCGGTGACGGCAAATACGATATTCTGCTGTCCACCAATATTGTCGAGAGCGGGCTGGATATGCCGGCGGTGAACACGCTGGTGATCTATCGGGCGGATATGTTCGGGCTGGGGCAGTTGTATCAATTGCGTGGACGGGTGGGGCGGGGGAAGCAGCGCGGGTATGCGTATCTGACGTGGCCGCCGAACCATCGGCTTTCCGTCGCGGCGGAGAAACGATTGACGGTGATGCAGACGCTGGACGCTTTGGGTGCCGGGTTCACTCTGGCATCGCACGATCTGGATATTCGTGGGGCCGGCAATCTGCTGGGCGACGAACAGACGGGGCATATACGGGAAGTCGGCATCGAATTGTATCAGCAGATGCTGGAGGACGCGGTTGCCGATATCAGGGCCGGAGAGGGCAAGCGGACCGGACAGGAGCGGGACTGGACTCCGAACATCTCACTGGGTCTGCCGGTGCTGATTCCGGAGGCGTATGTGCGCGATCTGCCGGTGCGGCTGGGGCTGTATCGCCGGATCGGTGGGCTGGCGTCGGATCAGGAAACCGATGCGATGGCGGCGGAATTGATCGATCGTTTCGGCAAGCTGCCGGAAGAGGTCGATAATCTGTTGGGCGTGATGTCGCTGAAACGCGCCTGCCGGGAGGCGGGGGTCGAGAAGTTGGAGGCTGGGCCTAAGGGGATGGTGCTGACGTTCCGGGGCAATGCGTTCTCTAATCCGGCCGGGTTGGTGCGGTGGCTGTCCAGCAAGGGCGGCGTGGTGCGGCTGCGGCCGGACCATAAGTTGGCGATTTCCCGGGAAATGGATGTCGTTACTCGGTTGAAATTCGCGCGGGATACTTTGCGGGCGTTGGATCAGATCGTGCGGCAGGCTAAGGCGGCTTAGGGGCGGTTTGTTGGAACGGTTTGGCCCGATCTTGTTGGGTTTGGGGCTTGTTCGTCGTAAGCAGGTTTTACCACGGAGGACACCGAGAACCACGGAGGTTCACGAAGGAGGACGAATTGCGCTTCGCGCGGTGGTGGTTGCTTTTTGTGGACTTCGCACCTTGGCTGTAGAGGGTCGTTGCTGGGGTTGACTCCGGGATTATACTTGGTCGGTGACATCGACTCGTTGCCGATGCCGTCCATGCCGGACGCGATCCGGGCACCTGCCTCTTGAAGCGCCCCGGCGGTTT
>JAYUEJ010000730.1:0-3348 GCA_043739265.1 Rhodopila sp.
TGCGCACCCGGAATACCTTCGCCGCGATCCAGTTGGGCCAGAGCTACATTGATATCGACCCGCAATCGATGCAGGCGCGGGGCTTGCGTTTCATCCGCCGCGAACAGCAGCCGCAGGCCTTCCCGAACGACCTCGCTGGCATTGTTGTACAGACCAGATCCCACCTATTCGGCGATCCGTTTCTCCAGCTCCGGCGTTAGCGAGACGTTCATCGCGGCATCTCCGATCGAATGCGATAACGAATTATAGCAAAGATCGCTATCCGCCGCGACGCCAATCATCAGTTCTCGTCCTGGCCCGCCACCGTTGCCCGATCGTCATGACCGGGCCTGTCCCGGCCATCCGCCCTCACCCGTTTGTGCGCAGATGGCTGGCACAAGGCCGGCCATGGCGGATAGGCCACCCAAACCCTACCCCCCCGTCACGCTCATGTGCCTCGCCACCGCGGGCTTGTCGTGGCGGCGGTCGATGATGAAGTCGTGGCCTTTGGGTTTGCGGGAGATCGCCTCGCGGATTGCGTCGTCTAATTGATCGTCGGTCACGCCGTCGCGCAGCAGCGTCCGGAAATCGGCCGAATCCTCCTGCCCGAGGCACATATACAGCGTGCCGGTGCAGGTCAGCCGCACGCGGTTGCAGCTTTCGCAGAAATTGTGCGTCATCGGCGTGATGAAGCCGACGCGGCGGCCGGTTTCGGCGACGGTGTAGTAGCGTGCCGGTCCGCCGGTTTTGTAGTCGGTGTCCTCCAGCGTCCAGGATCGGCGCAACCGCGCCCGCACCACGGACAGCGGCAGGTACTGGTCGGTGCGGTCGCCGGCGATGTCGCCCATCGGCATCGTCTCTATCAGGCACAGATCGAAACCGTGTTCGCCACACCATTCCAGCATGCCGTCAAAATCGGCCTCATTCACGCCCTTCATCGCCACGGCGTTGATCTTGATCGCCAGCCCGGCAGCCTTGGCGGCGAAGATGCCGTCCAGCGTCGGCCCGATCTTACCCCAGCGGGTCAGGGCGGTGAATCTGTCCGGGTCCAGCGTATCCAACGACACGTTGATCCGCTTCACGCCCGCCGCCGCCAGGGTTCCCGCGTGTTTGGT
Source organism: Rhodopila sp. (assembly GCA_043739265.1). Classification (GTDB taxonomy): domain Bacteria; phylum Pseudomonadota; class Alphaproteobacteria; order Acetobacterales; family Acetobacteraceae; genus Rhodopila. The sequence continues at coordinate 1,095 of JAYUEJ010000730.1, forward strand.
CAGTTGCGAGCCATTGGTGGTGACCGTCAGTTCCTGCAATCCATTCCCCAACCGTTGGCCCAGCCGGCCGAACAGCGACATCACGTCGCGCCGGACCAGCGGTTCGCCGCCGGTGATGCGGATTTTGGTCGTGCCCAGGCGGATGAACGCGGCGCACAGCCGGTCCAGTTCCTCCAGCGTCAGAAGGTCGCGCTTGGGGAGGAAGGTCATGTCCTCGGCCATGCAATAAACGCAGCGCAGATCGCAGCGGTCGGTCACCGACACGCGTAGGTAGGTGATCGCTCTGCCGAACGGATCGATCATGACGGGGTGGTGTCTCCTGCAAACCCGGGCTTTCGCCGCGTGGCTGTCGTTATATGGCGATGACATTGACTTGCGCCAACATAGCCTTGTGTTCAAGTCCCGCCGCGATGACGACGCTGGCAAATTCGTTGCGGAACAAAGCGTAACCTGTCATATTTTCGGTCGGATACCCCTCGGTGCCGGACCCGGAAAAATCAAACCTATAGGCAAACCGATGCCCACCGGACTCGCAACACCGACCCCAGATGCGATCCGGCCAGACGATCCGGGCGGATTCCTCGCCGCCTTCGCCGCTCACAGGCTGGCCGGAAACAAGGAAACCGCACTCGCCGCTGCCAGTGAGGCCTGTCACCGCTCGCCGCATCTGGCGACGCCGCATTATGCCTATGGCGAGGCCTGGCTGGCGCTGGGCGAACCGGCCCGAGCCGAACAGGCTTTCGCGGCCGCGCTGGGGATTGCCCCCGGCTGGGCGGATGCCTGGATCAACTATGGCCTGACCCGCTATCGCCAGGGCGCGATCGAGGACGCCAAGACCGCGATGCGCCAGGCGCTGCTTCACGCGCCGGACCACCCGGCCGCCACCGCCAATCTGGGGGCTTTCCTGCGCATCACCGGGGGATCGGACGCCGCGGAAGCGCTGCTGCGCGGCGCTATCGACGCCGGCTACGGTCGGCCGTCACGGTCTGGATTTGCGGCTTTTTTTTGAAGGCAGATGAACGCCGATGAACGCTGATCGGGGGGATATCTTATGCGGCGTCGGCGGGCGAATGGGTTTGGGCTTGATGAACCGGAAATTTGCCGTTGGGACGGCCATCGGTTGACTTTTTTGCGATCCTGACCAGGCCGGACCTGGCTCACCGCGGACGATCGCCACCCTATGCCCGGACCGCGATCCCGCCGCATCGGCGTTCATCGCGCTTATCGGCGTTCATCATTCTGCAAAAAAAACCGAGCGGCCGGATTCGGGCCATGGCGGCGGGCGAAGGTCGGCCATCCAGGCCGTTGTTTGCATGGGCAAAAGCCGAGGGTGCCGGCATGACCGGATAGCGTGGCCGGAGAGTCGCTGTCGGAACGGGTTGGCAACTGTCCCGAAAAAATTTCGCCGCGTTTACTATTTGTTAAACCGCTGCTGCCAAAGATGGCCCCCTGCCCGGCCGACGGGCGTGCGAGGGCGCCAGCGTGGACGAATTGCTTGCCGATTTCCTCACCGAGACGAATGAGAGCCTCGCCGAACTGGATGTGGCGCTGGTCACGCTGGAGCGGACGCCGGACGATGCGGAGACATTGTCGTTCATCTTTCGCATGGTCCACACGATCAAGGGCACCTGCGGGTTCCTCGGCCTGCCTCGGCTGGAACGGGTGGCGCACGCGGGTGAGAACATCCTGGGCAAGCTGCGCGATCGCAGTTTGACGGTGACACCGGATATCGTCAGCCAGGTGCTGGCGGCGATCGACGCGATCAAGGCGATCGTCACCGCCCTGAGTACGACCGGCGCCGAACCGGCCGGCGACGACGCGGCCCTGATCGCCATACTGAACGCCACTGCCGCCAACGAGATCCGAACCCTCAGGCCGGCACAGAAACAGGCGGCGGCGGACCAGCCGGACCCGGTTGCCGCGACGGATTCCTTCGCGGACCTGGCTGTCGATGCCGTCGTGCCGCCGGTCGCCGGCGTCGTCGCGGCACCACCGGTCGCGGCCTCCGCGCGGGCCACCATACCGGCCGCGGCCGGCGCTCGGAACAACATACCCATCGCGGCCTCCGCCCCGGCCAACATACCGGCCGCGGTCCAGACCATCCGGGTGGCGGTCGATGTGCTGGACGATCTGATGACCCTGGTCAGTGAGCTGGTGCTGACCCGCAACCAGATTATGCAGCTCGCCCGCAATCAGGAGAACGGCGCCTTTACCCTGCCGTTGCAGCGGTTGTCGCTCATCACCTCCGACCTGC
>JAYUEJ010000731.1:0-10053 GCA_043739265.1 Rhodopila sp.
ACCTACGACACCTACATGCTGGGCAAGTCCACCGGCGGCAACACGGTGAAAGAGGGCGGCGACAGTTGGTTTTTCATCACCGCCGATTACGTCTTCGGCCAGACCCTGCAGCGCGACACGGCGGGGATCGTGACCAAGAACGGCGGCAAGGTGCTGGGCAGCATTGCGTATCCGTTCCCGGACACCACCGATTTCTCCACCCATCTGGTGCGGGCGCAAGCCTCCGGCGCCAAGGTGCTGGGGTTGGCGATGGCCGGCGCGGATACCGAGAACTGCATCAAACAGGCGCATGAATTCGGTATCACCAAAACAATGAAACTGGCGGCACTGCTGATCCAGGTGCGCGGCGTGCGGGCCCTGGGCCTGGAAGCCGCCGAGGGACTGCGTTGGAGCGAATCCTATTACTGGGACCTCAACGACCGGACTCGCGCCTGGAACGACCGGGTCAAGAGCAAGACGCCGAACGGCATCTGGCCGAACATGACTCAGGCGGGCGATTACGGGGTGACGTTGCACTACCTGAAGACGGTCGCCGACATGGGTGTCGCGGCCGCGAAGGCGGATGGCCGAGCAGTTGTCGAACGGATGAAGGCGATGCCGACCGACGATGATTGCTTCGGTCCGGGAAAGATACGAATCGATGGCCGGGCGCTGCATCCGGTTTACTTGCTGGAGGCGAAGAAGCCGTCGGAGAGCAAACACTCCTGGGACGTCGCGAAGATCATCGCGACAACCCCGATGGATGAGGCGTTCCGCCCGTTGGATGAGGGTCACTGTCCGCTGGTGAAGGTCTGATCACGCATCACCAGGCGCCAAATTGATCGGCTGATACTGAACGCGACGGGGCAGTCGCACATGAAAGTTCGCCGGCTTTTGAACCCGCTTCCCCGGGGACGATGTCATCGATCGTGCGTTGGAAACACATAAATTGAAGGCAGATGAACGCTGATAGATGCCGTCCATAAAAACCGGCCGCTTGCGGCACAAGGCGGACGGATCCCGGCGAGTGGCTGATCAAAAGCGATATTTATTTTTCCGCACTTATCAGCGTTCATCGGCGTTCATCAGCTATAAAACCTTCCTTTCGAACGTCTGAAGCCGTCATTGATAGATAACCGGTTTTGCCAATAATCGGCCCGGTCAGTTCAAACGCGATTGCCCTGCCGAACGCGACGCCTTCCGCGGCAATCCCGGCACTAATGTCGTAACCGTGGTTGGTAAGCATCGGCGTATAAAGTCTGGATCGTCTCGTGCAGGCGGCTCCATCGTCCCGGCGATCAGAACGGCGCTTCAGTTGATATAAAGCAACGCGACGGATTATTCGACGATCGCTTCGCCTGCCCTACTCCACCGCCGCCCGCAACCCGGCTCCGGCCGCCAGCGGACACAACGGCAGCGCTGCCGCCAGCAGCGCACCCAGCAGCAGCAGATGCGGGCGCGGCGAGAACCCACCCGCCGCCGCATCCGCCGCCGCGGCGCCGAAAATCAGCACCGGCGTGACCAGCGGCAGGACCAGAAGCGGCAGCAGCACACCGCCTCGGCGCGCCCCCAGCACGATCGATGCGCCCATGGTGCCGAACAGCGACAACAGCGCGCTGCCCATCAGCAACCCCAGCAGCAGCGCCGGTATCCCGTCTTCCGGCATCCGCAGCATCACCGCAACCGGCCCGGCGGCAATCAGCAGCGGCACCCCGGTCACCAGCCAGTGCGACAGCGCCTTCGCCGCGGCGATGCCGAACGGCGGCAATCCGGACAGCATCAGCAGGTCCAGGGACCCATCCTCCAAATCCGCGCCGAACAGCCGGTCCAGCGGCAGCAGCGCCGCCAGCAACGCGCACACCCAGACGATGCCGGGCGCGATCCGGCCCAGCGTATCCGGCCCCGGCCCGATCGCCAGCGGAAACAGTGAGGCCGTCACCACGAAGAACAACAGCGCCGCCAGCGTGTCCGCCCCATGGCGCAGCGAAAGCCGCAGGTCGCGCGCCAAAACCGCCCAGAAAACCCGCATCAGCTCAGCCGCAACACAGCCGCGTCGGGCAGCGGCAAAGGCACATGCGTCGCCGCCACCACCAACCCTCCACCCACACGGTGCGCCGCCAGCAGCCCGCCGAACCGGTCGATCGAGGCGGCGTCCAAACCCAGCGTCGGCTCATCCAGCAGCCACAACGGGGCAGCGGACAATACCAGCCGAGACAGCGCCAACCGCCGCTTCTGCCCCGCCGAAAGCATCCGCGCCGGCAATTCGGCCAGCGCCTCCAGCCCCACCGCCGCCAAAGCCGTCATTACCGAACGTCCGGACACCGCAGCGGCGAAGCGCAGATTCTCCATCACCGTCAGACCCGGCTTCACCGCATCCTGGTGCCCGAGATAGGCCACCCGTTGGCCATGCTCCGCCGGATCCGCCAGGGCATCGACACCGTTCCACAGCACCCGACCCGCCGCCGGCCGTACCAATCCCGCCAGCAGCCGCAGCAGCGTTGATTTGCCGGACCCGTTCGGCCCGGCCAGCACCAGGCCACCCCCGGACGGCACCGTGAACGAAAAATCACGAAAAATCAGCCGCTCCCCACGGAACACCGCCACGCCCTCTGCCGTCAGCACACTCGACCCCTCCAACCTTTGCATCGCGGACGCTCTCGCCCTGTGGACGACCACCGGCCGGTGTGGTTAAAGCCCGGCATCGTGAATATTTCATCCGCGGCGTGTTCTCCACCCCATGCCGCCTCAACGGAAGGCGTCTCGTGAACCGAGGCGATAGAAGCGCATGACCGCTATCGGGCACGATACCCTCAAAACCCGCCGCACCCTCACTGTCGAGGGCAAGGGATACGATTATTACTCCCTGCCGGAAGCGGCGAAGACCCTGGGCGACATTGCCCGCCTGCCGGTCAGCCTGAAGATCCTGCTGGAGAACACCCTGCGCTTCGAAGACGGCCGCAGCTACAAAACCGATGACGCCCGCGCGATCGTCGGCTGGCTGGAAAAGGCTTCCTCCACCAAGGAAGTGCCGTTCAAGCCCGCCCGTATCCTGCTGCAGGATTTCACCGGTGTGCCGGCGGTCGTCGATCTCGCCGCCATGCGCGACGGTCTGACGCGCCTGGGCGGCAACCCGCAGAAGGTCAACCCGCTGGTGCCGGTCGATCTGGTCATCGACCACTCGGTGATGATCGATTTCTCCGGCAGCGCCGACGCCGAACGGAAGAACGTCGATGTCGAGTTCGAACGCAACAGCGAACGCTACAAGTTCCTGCGCTGGGGCCAGGACGCGTTCGACAATTTCCGCGTCGTTCCCCCCGGCACCGGCATCTGCCATCAGGTGAACCTGGAATACCTCGGCCAGTGCGTCTGGACCTCCACCAACGGCGGCACCACCTTCGCCTACCCGGACACGCTGTACGGCACCGACAGCCACACCACGATGGTCAACGGCCTGGGCATCCTCGGCTGGGGCGTCGGCGGAATCGAGGCTGAAGCCGCCATGCTGGGCCAGCCCATCGCCATGCTGATCCCCGACGTGATCGGCTTCCGGCTGACCGGCAAGACAGCCGAGGGCATCACCGCCACCGACGTCGTTCTGACCGTCACGCAGATGCTGCGCCAGAAGGGCGTGGTCGGTAAATTCGTCGAATTCTTCGGCCCCGGCCTGGACGACCTCGGCCTGCCGGATCGCGCCACCATCGGCAACATGGCCCCGGAATATGGTGCGACGTGCGGCTTCTTCCCGGTTGACAAGATCGCGTTGGACTACCTGCGCCTGTCCGGCCGCGACACCCACCGCATCGCATTAGTAGAAGCCTATCTGAGGGCGCAGGGCATGTTCCGCGAGCCCGGCCAGCCCGACCCGGTGTTCACCGACACCCTGGAACTGGACCTGTCGTCGGTGCTGCCCAGCATGGCCGGCCCGAAGCGCCCGCAAGACCGTGTGCTGCTGAAGGACATCACGTCGTCCTTCAAATCCGGCCTGACCAAGGGCCTGGGAGTGCCCGCCGCCGATGTCGGCCTGTCCGTCAAGGTCGCGGGCAAGGACTACGAACTGACCCACGGCGACGTGGTGATCGCGGCGATCACGTCCTGCACCAATACCTCCAACCCTTCGGTACTGGTCGCCGCCGGTCTCGTCGCCCGCAAGGCGAATGCGAAAGGCCTGCGCCCGAAGCCCTGGGTCAAAACCTCGCTGGCTCCTGGATCTCAGGTCGTGACCGAGTATCTCGACAAATCCGGCCTGTCCGCCGATCTGGATGCGCTCGGCTTCCAGACCGTCGGCTATGGCTGCACAACCTGCATCGGCAACTCCGGCCCGCTGGACGACGCGATCGTCGATGCGATCGAGGACAACAAGCTGGTCGGCACCGCCGTGATCTCCGGCAACCGCAACTTCGAGGGCCGGGTGCATGCCAACGTGCGGGCCAACTATCTGGCGTCGCCGCCGCTGGTCGTTGCTTACGCGTTGCTGGGCAAGGTGACAGTCGATATCACCACCGAACCGCTCGGTATCGGCAACGATGGCCAGCCGGTCTATCTGCGCGACGTATGGCCCACGAACAAGGAAATCTCCGACGTCATCGCCTCCAGCCTGTCGCGCGACCAGTTCCTGAAACGTTACGGCGAAGTGTTCAAAGGCCCGAAGCAGTGGCAGGCGATTGAGGTCGATGGCGACAATGCCACCTACCGCTGGTCCGATGGTTCTACCTATGTAAAGAACCCGCCATACTTCGACGGCATCACGATGGAGCCGAAGGCGGTTGGCGACATCTCCGGCGCCAGGGTCCTGGCCGAGCTGGGCGATAGCATCACGACCGATCACATCAGCCCGGCGGGGAATATCCGGAAGGCATCTCCGGCTGGCGAATATTTGGGTGAACGGCAGGTGCAGCAGAAGGATTTCAACAGCTACGGCGCCCGCCGCGGCAACCATGAGATCATGATGCGCGGCACCTTCGCGAACATCCGCATTCGCAACGAAATGCTGAAGAATGTCGAAGGCGGCATGACCAAGCATCTGCCGTCGGGTGAGGAAATGCCGATCTACGACGCGGCGATGAAGTATAAGGCCGAGGGCGTGCCCTTGGTCATCTTCGGCGGCAAGGAATACGGCACCGGCTCGTCTCGCGACTGGGCGGCGAAGGGAACCATGCTGCTGGGCGTGAAGGCGGTGATCGTCGAAAGCTTTGAGCGCATCCACCGCTCCAACCTCGTCGGCATGGGCGTACTGCCGCTGGTGTTCAAAGACGGCACCGACCGCAAGTCGCTCAACATCGTTGGTGACGAGCTGCTCGACATCGTCGGCCTGGACGGGGAGATCACACCGCGGATGGAACTGTCGCTGGTGATCCACCGCGCCAACGGGACAGTCGATACCGTACCTGTGATCTGCCGAATCGATACGGTGGATGAGGTCGCCTACTACCAGCACGGCGGCATTCTGCAATACGTGCTGCGGGAAATGGCGAAAGCGGCCTGATCACCCGGGGCGGGCCGGACCGTTTTAGGACCGGCCCCTTCCCCTAGCGCTTTTTGATGATGATCTTGACTTTTATGATCACGATCACCAACATTATCGCCAGGAGGTTGAGGGTTGTCAGCACATCGACCTCCAGGTGTTGAAGCCGGCGGGAAAATCCCGCCGGCTTTTCCTTTATGACCGCAATGTATGAACGGTAATGTCTCAGTTTGAATGGCGGCGGAGGAAAATATATCTATCATGAAATATTAGCCACGACGTAAAACTTATCGCGCCACGTTCGGATAACATCACGGTAAAATTGAATCCAAGTCACAAATTTCACTAAATGCGTCCGCCAGACTGTTGGCTATGGCAGACCTCGCCCTACCGCGTGAGGTTTCGCCGACTATGCTTTCTATTTCCTCAGAGCTTTCGATGGCAGCGTGCCCATCGTGGTCACCATCCTCGACTTTGTCGATTACGCAAACCGCCCGCAGAGTCAGATGTGGTGCGCCGTGGGGAATCCTAATGGTGCGGAGTAGTTCGGCACCACACACTACAACCCCAGATGGCGTATCGGTGTGAGCCTTGGGCGGAATAACATGAGCCTCGAAATCGGCTCGAGAAGTGAAGCCACTTCGAAACAAAGAAATGTCGCCATCCCGAATCTTCTTGCTTTTGAAAGCGTTCGGAGCAAGCCGATTTCCTATTCTCGGCGTGCTCTCAAAAACCGCAAAAATCAGGATTTCAGAGTCCGCTACACAACCATGCCCATGGGGCACGCCAAGGTGGTGTTGCGTAGTTCTCTCTTTTTGGCACGTCATTACGCCGCAATCGTGAACCCGCGATATCGCGATAGGCGTTCAATTTTCGATTGCAACGGCAACGGCAAACCATTCGAAGTTTTCTGTTCCCGATATCCTGCGGCGTAGTGGTCATGACGCCCAGATTTGGTTGATAAGCTGAAGACGCCATCGCCGGAAAAAAATAGAGCGACGCCCTCATCTGCTTTCTGCCAACGAAGCGTCACTACCGATTCGTCCGAGATACCTACCCATGGCATCTCATCAAACGCGATTGGACTAACGACCGCGATTGCCTCTTGAATGGCGCGTTCTGCTGCACTTATGCCTTCGTGATCGAGGTCATTTATAGTCTCCGCCAAAGCTCGCGTAGCGGCACCTCTGATACGAGCAGCATTCTCCCTGATGAATTTGCTCTGGTGATAGCTATAGCTACTTTCCGTCGAAGCCGTCGATGTGGGCATGAATGCGGTTAGTGCCTGCATATTCCTATTCCCCAATGATGCCGGGTTTGCCGGGCGTTAATTTTTTAATTTCCGACACCTTATCCTGCAACCAGGAGATCAGCCCTTCGGCAACCGCGGGCGACATCATGACGTCAAAATCGACCTCTCGTATTATCGCGTTCCGAGTTAGAGACTCCTCTGGCACGAGACTTCCCAGTGACCCATCGCTATTTATGGATCGAACTTCCCTTTGAGGAATAGGGCCGCGCTCGCTATAAAATGCCAGGTGGATGCCGCCATTGGGCGTGATCCCACCGGTTGCTCCATCCGCATGAACAACGCGAAAAAGATGGCCCTTGATGTAATCAAAGGCCACCCGTGGCGTCTTGGAGCCGGCGTCTAAGGAGTCTGCCATCAAACTTTCTAGAAAATGTAACTCGTCCGGGCACGCCACAGAATCTTCTGAGCCACCTTACGGCGGCATTTAGAGACACTAGGATTCGGAGTCGACCCTATTCAAGCGAAATTCGGTCAAGATGATTTTTTTGTTCCAAAGGGGCACGTTCCACGCACGGCATGCACGCAGAGGTGTGTATAGCCGTTGCTCATTTTTTGGACGTCGCCAGTCCTGGACGATTAGCCTCTAAGCATGTCCTGCCGCAACTCCCATCCAGGTCCCATTCCACCGGCAGGCCGGCCTGTCCGGTGACCAGACGCGTTTGCGCGTCCACCGAACAGGCCGTGCCGCAAGCCCGCCGCTATTTCGCGTTCGCCAGGAAGATCCGCGCCTGAGCCACCTCGGGCCGGGTCACGCTGGCATCCGACGCCAACGCGATGGCGGCGGTGTAGTATTGCCGAGCCTTGGCGTTGTCACCCGCCGCGGCGGCGGCATTAGCGGCACCAAGGGTCGCATTGAGGCGGTTTGGCTCCTTGCGCATAGTGGCCTCGAACATCGCCAACGCATGCGCCGCGTCGCCATGCAGCAGCAGCATCGCGCCATACAGTTCCCGCGCCGGCGCCAACGGTCCGGGTGTCACCGGGGATTTCTCGGTCTTATCCTCGGCATCCGCGGCGGCGCCCATTGCCTTCAACGCCTCATCCCGCGGCCCCGTCGCGAATTGCACCCAGGCCAACGCGACCCGCCACTGAATATCGACCTGCTCGGACCAATAAGCGTCCTTTTTTTCCCGCAACTGATCCCGCAGCTCGGCCAGCCGCGTGATTGCCACCCCAGCCTGCGCCGGGTCGCCAGACCGCGCCGAACCAAGCGCCTTGGCGAACCACGAAATCGCGGCAGCGTTAGGCAGCCCACCAGGCCGGACCTCCAACGCCGACGCAGCCGGCCAGTCGCCGCGTTCCACCGCATAGCGCGCTGGCGATGCCGCCAGGGCGAATGGCCCGGCCAGAGAGGTTTCACTGACATTCGATACCGCCATCATCTCATCGACCACCGCCTTCGCCCGCGCGTCTTGCCCCAGTTGCAGATAGGCATAGACCTCGTAATCCATGGCATGAAGTTGATCGGTGGCCTCCTTGTCCGCCTTGGCGGCGCGCGCGGACTCGATGTTCGAATCAATCGACTCCTGCCAGTACCCGACCCGCGTGAAGATATGCGACGGCATGTGCAGCGCATGCGGCGCGTCGGGCGCCACCTTCGCGTAGCGCCGCGCCGCCACCAGGCCTTTCTCGGCCAGCGCCGGCGTGTCGTAGAGGTGGATCAGGTAATGCGGGATTCCCGGGTGATCCGGTTGACGGCCCCAGATCGTTTCCAGGATCGCCGCGCCCTTAAGCTGATTGGCATAGGTCTTGTCCGCCGGCGAGGCGCCGACATTAAGCGCCAGGGCATAGTAAATCTGCGCCTCGTCATCGTTCGGATACTTCGCCGCGAGCTGTTCCATTGCCTTCATGTAGTTCAGAACGCGCGTGCGATGATCGACCTTGTCGAAATCCGCGTACATCGGCGACAGCGCCGTCAGGTAGTCACGCTCCCGCTCCGTCTTCGCGCCAACCACCTTGCCCTTCGCGAGCATGTCTGCCCCTTCGGCCAGATTCTTCGCCGGTGGCGCGCTATGCGGGTTCCACAACAGGCTCAGCGCAATCCCCCAATAGGCGATGCCACAGGCGGGATCTTCTGTCAGCGCCTCGGTGAACGCGCGCTGCGAGGCGCGATACCAGAACGAGTGCTGATACAGCATTCCGCGGTCGAACGCGGCCGCCGCGGCCGGCGTGCAGGACGTTTCAAAATGCACCTTGCCCAACGTTTGATCCGCCGCCCCGGCCAGCCCCGGCTGACTGAGCGACACCCAGGCCGTGGCCAGGAGGGTCGTTACTACTGCGATCGGTTTCACCATAATGTCCTCGCGGTTGCTGAGAAGTGGCTACCATTCGTGTGTCCCAGCTGAACCTACGCCCCGGGGGCATAAGCGTCCAATGACGACTATTCGGGAAACACCCGTGCCGCCGTGTGCCTGCTCGTCGTTCGTCCTCCGTGTTTGAAATCCAGGCCGTGCGACTCCGGTGACGCCGAACGGTCGGCCGACGGCGGTTGGACCGTGCGGACGCGATTCCAAATGCGATCGCCCTGCCCCCGTAACGCGGCCCCCGTAACAGTTGCCACGGTGCCGCTTGCCACCATGCCGCTTGCCCCCGCCACAGCATCCCCTAATCTGCCGCCACCAAGGGGGAATCCTATGCGCATCGAGATCATCTGCACCGGCGACGAGGTGCTGACCGGCAAGATCACCAACACCAACTTCTCCTACATGGCCCAGAAGCTGGAGGATGTCGGCCTGTCCGTGCATTGGGGCACCACCGTCGGCGACGACCGGGATGCGTTGCTCGCCGCGTTCCATTTGGCCGGAACCCGCGCCGACGCTGTCATCGTCAACGGCGGCCTCGGCCCGACCGTCGATGACCTGTCGCAGGAAATCGCCGCGCAAGCAGCCGGAGTCGAACTGGTCCTGCACCAGGATTGGCTGACGACGATGGAGTCGTTCTTCACCCGCCGCATGCGCACCATGCCCCCCAACAACGTCAAGCAGGCGATGCTGCCCGCGACGGCCGAGATGATCGACAACCCGATCGGCACCGCCTGCGGCTTCGCGCTCGACATCGGCAAAGCCCGCTTCTTCTTCACCCCTGGCGTGCCGCGCGAACTGCGCCGCATGCTGGAAGAGCAGGTGATCCCACGCCTCCTCGCCCGCTCCGGCGCGCCCGCGTCGATCTTCCTCAAGCGGTTCCATTCTTACGGCCTCGGCGAATCGCACGTTGACCAGCTCCTGGCCGGCGTCGAGGCACTCGACCCCACCGGCGGCGTGAAACTTGGCTTTCGCGCCCATTATCCGCAGCTCGAAACCAAGCT
>JAYUEJ010000732.1:0-10051 GCA_043739265.1 Rhodopila sp.
CACGGCTGAAACCTGCCCGTCCAGCGCGACGCCCTCCGCCGATCGTCACGCACAGAACGGTGCGTCCCGCGAGAATTGCCGGTTCACCCGATTGCCCTGGTAGGGTAGGCACCAGGCATTGAGCCGGTGGGATGAACAAGCAATGCCGCCGCCGGTCAAAGCCCCTCCCCGGCCCGCCGAAACGCCTCCGCCGTTGCCAGATACGTCTCGATATCCCGGTCCTCGGGCGCCGCCAGGACGTGCTGGATGCCGGCGTCGCGATACGCAAGCAAAGCATCCCGCATGCCGCCGACATTACCGGCATTGCAGTTCACCCGGATCGAAATGATGAAATCCTCCGCCGGCCGTACCGCGCGTAACCGCTTCACCACATCCGCCGCCTGCTCCGGCGCGACCCGGCTGCCGTGCCAGCCATCCAGCCGCAGCGCCCGCTTGATCGCCGCATCGGACGATCCGCCAATCCATATCGGGATCGGCACCTCGGGCCGCGGCTGCGACCGCATGTTCTCGATCTTGGCCGGAATCCACTTGCTCTCGAACGTCACCGGGTCCTGCGACCATACCGCGCGCATCATGGCGATGCCCTCATCCATCCGCCGCCCGCGTTCCTTGAACGGGACACCGAGCGCATCGAATTCGGCTTCGAGCCAACCGACGCCGGCGCCTAGGATGAGCCGCCCGCCGGACAGGTTCTGGAGCGTCGCCAGCTCCTTCGCCAGCGGCAGCGGGTGGCGCAGCGGCAGCACCAGCACCGAGGTTCCCAGCCGCACCCGAGACGTGACCGCCGCGGCCCAGGTCAGTGTCAGCAGCGGATCCCAGAAGTTGGGCGAGGGTGGGTAGCCGCCATCCTTCGGGACGATGATGTGTTCGCTGACCCAGACGTCGTCGAAGCCTAGTTCCTCCGCCTGGATGGCGGCGCGACGGATGCTGTCGGGTCCGGCCTTGCGGCCGATCTGGGGCAGGTGGATGCCGAGTTTCATCTTTTATCGCCTCCGGCTGATGGCTAACAGCGTGCCGCGTGGCGGCGTTCGCGTCCAGCTTCGCCATTGGCATCCCGTTGGCATCCCATTGGCACCCTTGCGTCCGCCGCACCGCCTGCGCCACCTTGGGGCAACGCCAAGATGACAAGGTCCGTCCGATTCCCACCAGCGATCCCCCGAAGCGCCTCCGCAAAGCCAGCGGCCACCCGAAAGCCGCGCCGCGCGCCGCTTCGTTCGAACCGCTGAAAACCGAGCGGCTGACGCTGCGTCCGCTACAGCCCAAGGATGCCGAGGCGATGCACCGGCTGGTCAACGATTGGGAGGTGACGCGTACCCTGGCGGAGATTCCCTACCCTTATAAACGATCCCTGGCCGACGAATGGATCGCCTCGACGGCCGCCGAACTGGCCGACGGCACCGCTTACCACCTGGCCATCACCGGCAAAGAGGGCCGCAAGGAGACTCTGGTCGGCGTCGTCGGCCTCCGCCTCGACACCGCAAGGCGCACTGGTCGGCTCGGTTACTGGGTTGGCCGTGCCTATTGGAAACATGGGGTGGCGACCGAGGCAGCCAGGCGCCTGACAAGCTGGGCGTTCGCCAACCTGCCGCTGGACGTGATCGCCGCCGAGGTGACCGAAGCCAACGATGCGTCCTGCAAAGTGCTGCGCCGGGTGGGATTTCGGGAAGTCGGGTCGGGGGTTCGCTCGTCACTCACCACCGGTGACGAACATGACGTGCGGATGTTCGAGGCGACTCGCGACGACATCTTCGGCCACCCGGAGGCACCCGCGGCCCACGCCGAAAGCCCGCATGCCAAGCCGCTGTTGCTGGTCGCCGCCTGCGCCCTGGTCGATGTCGATGGCCGTGTGCTGCTGGCTCGGCGTCCCGAGGGCAAGAAGATGGCCGGGCTGTGGGAGTTTCCAGGCGGCAAGCTCAATCCCGGCGAAACGCCCGAGGCGGCGTTGATCCGGGAGCTGAAGGAAGAGATCGGTATCGACGTGACGGCCGCATGTCTGGCACCCTTCGCCTTTGCGTCGCATGCGTATGAGGGGTTTCATCTGCTGATGCCGTTATTCGTCTGCCGGCGCTGGAAAGGCACTCCGACGCCCAGGGAGAAGCAGACCCTGGCCTGGGTGCGTGCGTCGAAACTGACCGATTACGAGATGCCGCCCGCCGACAAGCCTTTGATTCCACTGCTGCGCGACTTCCTCTAGGGAACTGCTCGATGGTTAAGAAAAACCCCACCGCGTGTCTGCTGGTGATCGGCAACGAGGTACTGTCGGGCCGGACCCGCGATGCGAACATCCAATTCCTGGCGACAGGTTTGGGGAACCTGGGCATTCCGCTGCGAGAGGTTCGAGTGATCCCCGACGTGCCTGAAACGATCATCGGCACGGTGAACGAAGTTCGGGCCAAATTCGATTATGTGTTTACCACCGGCGGGATCGGCCCGACTCATGACGACATCACCAGTGAGTGTATCGCCGCGGCGTTCGGCGTGCCGTGGGAGCATCATCCGGTGGCGTGGCCGCGCATGGAAGCCAGCTACAAGCAGCCCAGCGATTTCAATGCGGCACGGCAACGGATGGCGACGATGCCGCGCGGTGCCTCGCTGATCGAGAATTCCATCAGCGTGGCGCCGGGGTTCCAGATGGAGAATGTCTATGTGATGGCCGGCGTGCCGCGGGTCATGCAGTCGATGTTCGAGTGGCTGGCACCACGGTTGGAAGGCGGCGCGAAGATCGAGATGCGGGCGGTGTATGTGGTTGGGCTGCCGGAGGGTTTGATCGCGGAAGGACTGGAGGCGGTGCAGAAGCGATATCCAGACCTGGACCTGGGCAGCTACCCGTTCTACCGCGCCAGCGGCAACGGCGTGGCGCTGGTGGCGAAAGGTCCGGATGGCACCGCAGCCGAAAAAGCGATTGCCGAAGTAACGGAGCTGATCGTCGGTTTCGGCAAAGTGGCAATTCCCGGAGAGCCGCCGGAGGTTTGACGTCCGGCCCGGCGTCGAGGCCTATTGGTCCCCCGGACGCCCTGTGTCGGGACGACCGGGGTCAATAGTCTGGTTAGGCCAAACTTAGAGCGCGCGCCTCTTGCCGCTGCTGCAAGCGCAGCCAAAGCACGGCGAGGACAGCCACCAGGATCAACCCGATCGAAGCGCGGTTGAGCGGGACCCACCCCATGCGCTCCTGCAGAAACCCGGCCAGGAAGCTGGCTGTCGCGGTGGTGCCGAACACCAGGAAGTCGTTCAGCGCTTGCGCCTTGCCGCGTTCGGACGGGCGGTAGCACGTCGTCACCAGGGTCGTGGCGCCGACGAACAGGAAGTTCCAGCCCAATCCGTTCAACATCAGGGCGATGCGGAAATTCCACGGGTCCATCCCCATCAGGGCGGCCGTCACGCCGACCAGCAGAACGCCCGCACCCCAGAACATGACGTTCAGCACGCCGAACCGGCTGATCAGGCTGCCGGTGAAGAACGACGGCACGAACATCCCCATGACATGCACGAAGATGACCCAATGCGCCTCTGTATGCGGTAATCCGCAGCCGACGATCGCCAGGGGTGACGCACTCATGAGAAACGACATGGTGCCGAACGCGACCATCGCGGCGATGACCGCGCCGGCATAGCGTGGCTGGCGCGCGATTTCCCATAACGAACGCGGCGGAACGACCGCTGTGGCTGTCGTTGTTGGAGCCGGGTCCTGCATCGGGGGGAAGGTGATGAACGACATGATTGTGAAGACGACGACATGGACGCCGATCATCGACAGATAGGTACCGACATAGATCGGCATCAGCTTGTCGTACGACCAATGCGCGATGGCTGGCCCGATGATGCCGGCGACCACGCCGCCGGCGGTTACCCAGGAAATCGCCTTGGCCCGATAGCTGGGGGGCACCAGCTCCACCGCCGCGAAACGATACATCTGCAGGCTGGCCACGGCGTAGCCCAGGATCACGCCGCCGAGGCACATCATCGGGAAATTGGCGAAATACAATCCCGTGCCGCAGACCGCCGCGCCTGCCATGCCGAACACCGACCCGACCCGGAAGCCGAACCGCCGCCCCTGCCGTTGCATCAGCATCGCGGCGGGAAACACAAACAGCATCACACCCAGATGCTGCATGGTCACCGGCAATGTCGCCAGGTCATGATCGGGGAAGAAGGTCATCACCGACAGCGCGGTTGCCGTGAACATCATTACATTCGCTGACTGGCCGATGGCCTGGCAACAGGTCAGGAGGAAGAGATTTCTTTTCATCACGCTTTCGAGGCGCGGTATTTTCTGTGCAGACGTTTCCATGTAGAATGCCTTATCAATCCTGCGTCCCGCTGTCACCCGCGCCAGGACAAGGCTGCTATGCTTTCGGCGCGTAAGGTGGTTGATCCGTCGTTTACCGCGCCCCGGACAACGCTAACACCTTCGGTCCGTCATCGGCCATGAACCGCGACGGGTGCGATGCGGCCTTCCGAGCGTCCCAGTTTACCAGATAGAAATCGGCCACGACCGGGGCGTCGATGAACGTCACGTTCTCCGCGTTCCGGCGTTCGGCCGAGGCCGTGTAGTTGTACGAACCGCCGATGACCAGATGGCCGTCGATGATAATGAGTTTGTTGTGAGCGATCGCTACGCTGCTATCGATCCAGGTCGGAATGTTCGCCTCGGCCGTGAAACGGGCGCCACCGGGACGCGGCGGCGCGCCCTCCCGATCCGGCCGGTCGTCGGATTTGTCCAGGATCGCCTGGACATCCACGCCGCGGGCCCGCGCGTCCGCCAATGCCCGTAAGACAGGCTGCGAGGTAAAACCGTAGGCCTGAACCCGGATGAATTTTTCCGCGCGTCCGATCGCCTCGGACACAGCTGTGTCGCATTCCTGGGCGGGTACGAAGCAGACGGAGACCTCGGCGACCACAGGCCCGTGCGGAGGCGACGGTTGCTGCCCGCCGCGTCGATCCGCGGCATCCGCATTCCCGCCGGCCGCCGCCAGGATGAGGATGATGAGGCTGGCTTGACGCATGCTGCGCTCCCATCGAACATTTTATTCGACGGAGTGATTCGTTGCACGATCGGCGGGATTCGTCCAGTTGGCGGTTTCTACAGTTCGATTTCGACCGAAATCCGATCCGCCGCCGCCCGTACGTTTCCTTGGGACCGATCGATCAGACCGGCCTGCTCCAACACCCGAACATCCTCTTGCACGCGCCGCAGATGCCGCCCGAGATGGCGTGCCAGCGCCGATACCGAAGGTTCTGGTTGGGCATGCAGATGCCGCAGCAGCCGATACCGCTCCCCGGTCATGACCGAGGCCAGGCCTTCCCAGGATTCGAACGTCAGGACCCGGTCCAGTTGCACGGACTCGCCATTCTCGGCCTGGTTCCAGGCGAAGCGGAACGCTGCAAGGTCATCCTTGAGGTTCCCGCCCACGGTCACTTTTATGTCGTCTGCCATACTTACCTTCCTCGCTTCGCAGCGCCACAACGTCGGTTTCGAAGTCATTAGCAATTGGCTGTTATAGCGTTATCTTTTGCAGCCGGGTTGTTTCAGCTTCCGGGGCAACGGCGGTTCGTTCGTGCCGTGTGCAAGACAGTAATCAAGCTGACGCGGAGTTTCGCGGAGGCAATATGTTCAGTCCGCGGCACCGAATCCGCCACAAGCTGCCTCTTCCGTCACGCCAGGGGTCGATGCAAGGGCGGAGCGATCGTTGTTGGGCATCGCCACGGCACGCCGCATCGTGCGTTCACCATGTCTCGGCGGGGGCCAACAGATAACGCCATAAGAACCCAGAACAAACGATATTTGAAGCGGTGAACCAAACCCAGAACAGGCTACGGCAGCAGCCAGAGCCTCAATTCGGAGATCGCACCGTCGTCGTAATAACGCTGGCGGTGCAGGAGGAGAACCGCCTTTGGCATGCCTCTCCTTATGACATATTTCGGCGTGCGCTGTCAAGAGTCATACGACAAATTACAGCGTATAGGTCCGACCTTCACCGGTTCCGCAATTTGGGATCCAGCTCGTCCCGCAGCGCGTCCCCGAACAGGTTGATGCCCAATACCGACAGCATGATCGCGACCCCCGGGAAAATCGCGATCCAGGGGGCCGTGGAGGCATATTCCTCAGCGCCGCCCTGCAACATCAGGCCCCAGGCCGGCACGGGTTCCTGCACCCCAAGGCCGAGATAGGACAGCGAGGCCTCGGCCAGGATCGCCTGGCCGACGAAGGCGGTGATCATGATCAGGAATGGGGCGATCACATTCGGCACCATGTGGCGCAAGATAATCCGGGTATGGCTGTAGCCGCAGGCTCGGGCGGCATCGATGTAGGGCACTTCCCGGATCGCCAGCGCCGAGGACCGCACGACCCGGGCGCAACGGGGTATCAGCGGGATGGTGATGGCGATGATCACGTTCTGCACGCCGGTGCCGAAGATCGCCACTACGGCCAGCGCCAGGATAATCAGCGGAAAAGCCATCAGCACGTCCAGCACGCGTTGCAGGATCAGATCGATCTTGCCGCCGAAATAGGCACTGCCGACGCCCAGCACCAGACCGGCGACTCCACCGACCAGGGCCGAACTCAGGCCAACCAGCAACGCCGTCCGGGCGCCGAAGATGATGCGCGACAGCAGGTCCCGGCCGAACTGGTCGGTGCCGAGCCAATGCGCCCAGCTCGGTGCTTCGATCATTGCGGAGAAGTCGTTCGCGGTCGGGCTGTAAGGGGCGATCAGTTCGGCACCGAAACCGGCCACCGCGACGATAATCACCAGCGCCATGCCGAACGTGCCAAGCGGTTGGCGTTGGCAAAATGTGAGGATAATCCGCCATGCGCCGCGACGGAGCTGATCGGATTCGGCGGCAAGGTCTGACGGATGCGTGGGTGCGGATACGGACATCGTTGGGTTCCCGTCAGGCGAAGCGGATACGCGGGTCGAGCCAGCCGTACAGCAGATCGACCAGGAGATTCGTTACGACGAAGACGGCGACGGTCAGCATGACCAGAGCCTGCGTCAGGGTATAATCCTGGTTCTGCACCGCCTGCACGAACAGCCGGCCGACGCCGTTCAGGTTGAACACCTGTTCGGTAACGACAAGGCCGCCGATCAGGAAGGCGAACTCGATCCCGATCAGCGTCACGACCGGCAGCAAGGCGTTCTTCAGCGCGTGCCGGTTGATGATGATCTTGTTGATCAGGCCTTTCGCCCGCGCGGTGCGGATATAATCTTCGCGCATCACCTCCAGCATCGCCGAACGCGTCATGCGCATGCTGACGGCGGCGTAACGGTATCCGACGGTGATGGCCGGCAGGATAGCCATCGACAGATTGCGGATCGGGTCTTGCCAGATCGGCACGTAGTCGATCGGCGGCATCCAGGGCGTGCCGCTGACGGCGCTGGTCACATCGAGGACGACCAGGATGGAGACGATACCAAGCCAGAACGACGGTGTGGCGATGCCGCCGATGGCGAACACGCGCACCGCGACGTCCAGCCAGGTGTTTTGTTTCAACGCCGATATGGCACCGAGCGGGATGGAGATGGAAATCGCGACGACGGTGGCGAGGACGGCGATTTCCAGCGAAATCGGCAGCCGGGCGAGAATTTCCGTGGTCACCGGCTTGCCGGACCACATCGATGTGCCGAAATCGAAACGGAAAAATCCCCAGACAAAATCGACGAATTGCAGAAATTGCGAGCGGTCCATGCCGAGTTCGGCGTGACAGGCGGCGACGGCGCGTGGATCGAAGCTGCCGCCACCGGATCCAAGCCGCACGACGCAGATGTCACCGGGAATCAGGCGCATCAGGATGAATACGAGAGCGGCCGCCCCGATCAGGGTCGGGATCACCAGCAGTACGCGTTTGATAATATAGCGATACATTTACTTGTCCAACCAGATATTGGCCAAATCCTGATTGAGATAGTGGCTGGGGCTGATCTTCCAGCCTTTTACGTAGGAACGGACCGGCACGATGCGATACCACCAGGTCACCGGAAGTTGGTGTGCCCCCACATCGATCGTCTGATGCTCGAAGGCGCGCATCAGACTCCGCGCCTTGGCGGGGTCGGTTTCGTGCAGCATTTTTTCGTACAGCGCGGCCTGTATTGGATCGTCGTGATAGGCATAGTTCTCGCTGTAAAGCTCGTGCTGCAAATAGCGCCCGGTATCGGCTATCGGGTTGACGATGTTCTGGCAGTTGGCTTCCAGCGCCACAGTGAAATCGCCGGCGCGCATCGCCTCTATCCATGGTCCGGTCGGTATAATCCTTTGCGTGACCTTCACACCGATTTTGCTGAACTCATCCACCAGCCAGGTGCCGACGATGACATAGGGTTGGTCCACGTTGCGATTGAGCATCTCAAACGTCAGGTTCTCCTGCCCGGCCTCTTTCAACAGGCGGCGCGCCTCGGTTCGGGATTTTTCGATGTCCGGCCAAAAGCCCGGCATTGGCTGTAGTTCTTCCTTCGTCGCGGCGAGCGGGGAGCCGGGGAACGCGATGCCACCCACCGTGCGGACCGTGGCGATCTTCTGCAGCGCCGCGGCGCCGCGCCACTGGTCGATCGCCAGGAACAGGGCTCGGCGCACCCGCACGTCGTCGAACGGCTTCTTCTTGTGGTTCGGTGTCAGGACGTTGCCGCAGTTCCAGTCGCTTTCCTGCACCGTGATCTTGTCACCGAGTTCCTTGACGAGAGCATCTCGGGCGGATGGCGGCATGCCGCGGAATTCCAGCGCGGCGCGGTCGGCGCGGATCGCATCGACCCGCACCGCCTGCTTCGGTGCAAAGATCGCGGTGAAACCGTCCAGGTAAGGTTGACCCTTGTGGTAGTAGTCCGGGTTGCGGACGCCCTTCACCGACTGGCCGACCTCATAACCGGCAAAATGGAATGGGCCCGATCCCATAACGTTTTTCTCGTACCCGTGCATATCCTGGTCGAGTATCTTCTTCGAATAGATGAAGCCGAACGGATCGGCCAGTGCCGGCATGAACGACAGCGTGGCGAATTTGAGTTTGAAGATCACCGTGGTGTCGTCGGGGTCTTCGACCGAGTCCACCATGACGAAATTGTTCGCCCGCGCACTGGCCACGCCTTTGGGCGGGCTGACGATCTTGCGCCAGCTTGTTCCCACGTCATGCGCCGTCAGGTTTGTGCCGTCCTGAAATTTAACTCCGGTCAGAATCTTGAATGTATAGGTCAGGCCGTTGTCGGTCGGAACCGGCATTTCCGTGCAAAGATCGCAGACGAAATCGGTCGTGGAGGCAGGGTTATCGGGATTGATGCGGACCAGCACACTGTAGAACGGCGCCGTCGCATGCAGGACCGCGAACGTCGTCTCCCGATGCCCATCCAGGCTGGGACCACCATCCGCGGGGATCATATAGGTCAGGGTGCCGCCGCGCTTTGGTGCATCCGCGGCACCGGCTGGCAGTGTCCAGGCCATACCGAGTGCGACACCCAGGCTGGCCAACAGTCCCGCTATGTGCATGGTCGTGAAACCTCCTCGGCTGTATTTTTGTTATACTTGGGTGAGGCCAACCCAGCCTCCTCCAAGTTTTGTTCATCGTAGCACATCCGCAGGGGGCATAGCGACATACCGGTGCCCGGGCGTGCCTCGTCGGACGCGAGCGGCTACTTGTCCAGCCAGAGCGTGGCCAGATCCTGGTTCACATAGTGGCTGGGGCTGATTTTCCAGCCTTTCACATAGGACCGCATGGGTACAATCCGTTCCCACCACGGCATCATGTACATGTGCGCCTGGGTATCCAACACGTAGGTTTCGTATTCGCGCATCCGAATGCGTTGCCGGGCGGGATCGGTCTCGTGCAACAACGCCTGATACAGATCGATGTCTTTCTGATCTTCGTAGTTGCCGTAATTCTCGGTATAAACCGAATGGGGCAGGAATTTCCCCACGTCCATCAGCGGATTGACCAACCCCTGGCATTTGAAATCGACCGTCACATCGAAGGTATTGTTACGTAGCGCGTCGAAAAACGGCCCTGTGGGCAGCACCCGTTGGGTGACATGCAGGCCGACCTTGCTCCATTCGTCGATCACCCAGGTGGCGA
>JAYUEJ010000733.1:0-10041 GCA_043739265.1 Rhodopila sp.
ATCGGGCATCAGTCGCCCGGCCTGTGGACGCATCCGGACGACCGCGCCGACAGCTACAACACGCTGGAATACTGGACCGATCTGGCGCGCACGCTGGAACGGGGAAAGTTCGACGCGTTGTTTCTGGCCGATGTGCTGGGGATTTACGACGTCTATAACGGATCGCCCCGCACCGCGCTGGAACACGCCGTGCAGGTGCCGGTGAACGATCCGCTGATGGTCATCCCGCCCATGGCGATGGTCACCGAACACCTCGGCTTCGGCGTGACGTGTGCCTTGTCGTATGAACTGCCTTACCCGTTCGCGCGGCGCATGAGCACGCTCGACCACCTGACCAAGGGCCGCATCGGCTGGAACATCGTCACGGGTTACCTCGACAGCGCGGCGCGCGGCATGGGGATGGCGCAGCAGGTGGCGCATGACGACCGGTACGACGTGGCCGAGGACTACGTGCAGGCCACTTACAAATTGTGGGAGGCAAGTTGGGAAGACGGCGCGGTGTTGCGCGACCGGCAAGGGCGGCGGTTCGCCGATCCGGACAAAATTCACCGGATCGTCCACCAGGGGCCGCATTTCCAGTTCGACGCCATCCATTTGTGCGAGCCTTCGCCGCAGCGCACGCCGGTGCTGTTCCAGGCCGGTGCCTCCAAACGCGGCCGCGACTTCGCCGCTCGGCATGCGGAGTGTGTGTTCATCAACGGGCCGTCGAAGAAAGTCATCGGCGGCATCGTCTCCGACCTGCGCCGCCGCGCGGTCGCGGCCGGGCGAGCGCCATCCGATCTGGTGATTTTCACCATGATGACGGTGATCACCGATACCACGGCGAAGGCCGCTCGGGACAAATACCAGGACTATCTGGGCTATGTGTCGGAAGAGGGTGCGTTGGCGCTGATGTCCGGCTGGACCGGCCTGGATTTCGGCGCCATGGCGCCCGACGCGGTCGTGCGGTTCGACGACAAGGCCAATGCTCAGACCTCGGCGTTGGAGGCGTTCACCACCGCCGACCCGGACCGGGAGTGGACGGTGCGCGAGATCGCCCGGCATGCCGCGATTGGCGGACGCGGGCCGGTGGTGATCGGTTCAGCGGAGGAAGTGGCCGAGGAACTGCGTTCCTGGGTCGAAGAAACCGACGTGGACGGCTTCAACCTGGCTTATGCGCTGACGCCTGGCACGTTTGCCGACGTGGCCGACCTGGTGGTGCCGGAATTGCAGACGCGGGGGCTGTTCAAGCATGATTATGCCCCTGGCACATTCCGGGAAAAACTGTTCGGACGCGGCGCTCGTTTGCCGGCGAGCCACCCGGCGGCGGCTGTCAGGCGGTCCCGATGATCCCCCGGGACGCGGTTTTGTTGGTGTTGGCCGCGCCCGCCTGGACCACGCCCGGCTTGACCGGGGCATGACGATCAGGGACGAGAGTCGGCATCGACCGCCGACTGGTATAATACGCACGGCGATTGGAATGGGCGGATGACACCATGATATCGATACCGAGGATCCTGCTGATCGCCGCTTGCGCCGGAGCCGTGGTGTTGGCCAGCGAAAGCCGAGCGGAGGACAGCAATATTTCGTTCAATGCGCCGGGGCTGTTGGTCAAAAAGCCGAAGCCGGGGCCGCCCGATGTTAAGGAGCAGCCGCTGGCGTGGCCTCGGTTGGACCCTGGTTCGGTGCTATGCCGGTCGGAGGCCGATCTGAACCGGTTAGGGCTGCGCCGGGCCGGTGAGCCGGTGGACGGGCCGATCGACTGCCAGATCATGCGTGCTGCCACGGCGATTGCCATCCTGCAGCGTAAAGGTCCGGGCAAGACCGAGGTCAAGACGAGCGATTCGAAGGTGCCCGCCTCGGGCTGGACCGACGCCTGGTTGCCGGAGAAGGCGCCGGCGAAGCGCTAACGCGGCGGCTTGGTAGCGGTTGCTGACGCGACAGCCCGAACTGGGGTGATCGTTCGCAACCGCCTCCCCCTCAGGTAAGCATGGGTCCGGGTTGACGGGACACGATCCGCTCCTGCGCGCGGGCGATCAATCCTCGTTTAACCCCAGGGCCAGATCCGCGACCCCCATTGGATCCTCCAGCGCCGCCAGCCGCGCCGCGGCCAGCCAGGCGAATCGTTCCAGCAGCGCCTTGCGTCGGGCGGGTGCCAGGCGGACGGACAGCGGTTCCCGGATAAGGTCGGCTTCCCGGCCGGCGCAAACGATCAGCCCGGTTTCAACCGGCAAGATATCGCTCGGGAAGTCGGCATCGACCGCGAAGTAGAACTGGTCGCAGAACGGCTGGTATTCCGCCCATTTGGCGTCGGTCAGGTAGTCGCGCGGGCCGGATTTGACTTCGATGCAAACGAATCCGCCACCCGGCTGCAAGGCCAGGATGTCGGCGCGGCGGCCGTTCGCCAGACGGACTTCGTGGAGTGGCGCCCAGCCGAACCGCAGGCACAGCCTTGAAGCCGCGAGGCGAACCAGGCTGGTGCGTTCGGGAAAGCTGGCGCCGTCCATCACGCCAGCAGTGTGTCGATTGCCCGGGCCATCCGCAGGTCGTTGTCGGTCAGGCCGCCGGCATCGTGGGTCGTTAGCTCGATCGTCACCCTGTTCCAGACGTTCGACCAGTTGGGATGGTGATCTTGTTTTTCGGCCAGCAGAGCGACCCGGGTCATGAAGCCCCAGGCTTCATTGAAGTTCTTGAATTTGAATTCCCGGCGGATCGCGTTGCCGTCCAGCGTCCAGGCGGGGATCGCGGCGTTTAGCGAAGCAAGTTCGGTAGCCGTGAGAAGCGTTGCCATATCAGCCTCCGGTTTCGGTCAGTCGGCGCATGTCTCCAAGGGCGTCGGCGAATTCTGTCATGAACGCGGCGACGACCTGGCGGCAGGTTGGGATGCTGTCCACCAGGCCGACGCCCTGGCCGACGAAGTAGCTGACCAGTTCTCTGGCGTGCGGGTTGCCGGCTTCGGCGGCGCGGTTGACGCGGGCCATGGCTGGTTCGCTGATCAGGCCTTGCAGCGGCATCGGCAGGGTGCCGGGGCTGTCCGGTGCGTCCCATGCGTCGGTCCAGGCGGAGCGGAGTTGGCGTGCGGGTTTGCCGGTGCGGCCTTTCGACCGGACGGTGTCGCGGGACCGGGCGGCGAGCATTTTGTCGCGGAAGATAAGGGAGGTTTCGGATTCGGTTGTCGCCAGCCAGACCGAACCGGTCCAGGCGCCGGCGGCCCCCATCGCCATGCAGCCGGCCATTTGGCGGCCGGTCATGATGCCTCCCGCCGCGAGGACCGGGACCTTGCCCTGGACGGCGCGCAGGATTTCGGGAACCAGGACCATGGTGGAGACTTCGCCGCAATGGCCGCCGGCTTCGGTGCCTTGGGCGACGACGATGTCCACGCCGGCGGCGACCTGGCGGACGGCATGTTCGCGGGCGCCGGCCAGGGCGGCGCAGGGGATGCCGCTGTCGCGGGCGCGTTGCAGCATGGAGGCGGGTGGCACGCCCAGGGCGTTGGCGATCAGCCGGATGGGGTGGCGGAAAGCTATGTCCATGAGCGTCTCGCCGGTCTCGAACTGGTATGGCGGCGGGCGGGCGGGATCTTCGCGGGCGTGGGTGCCGGCGGTGGGATCGACGTCGTGGCGGCGGAGTAGATCGTGGACGAAGGTTTTATGCGCCGCCGGGATTTGCGCGGCGAGATCGGCCTGGGTGGCGCCGGCGCCGGTGCGGATGGTGAGGTTTTCGGGGATCAGCAAATCGACGCCGTACGGGTGGCCGTCCACATGCGCGTCGATCCAGGCGAGTTCGGTTTCGAGCTGTTCGGGCGTTGTCCCCGAGGCGCCGAACACGCCGAAGCCGCCGGACCGGCTGACCGAGGCGACCACGTCGCGGCAGTGGGAGAAGGCGAGGAGAGGGAAGTCGATTCCCAGCAGGCGGCAGAGGTGGGTGTCCATGGGGTGTGGGCCTTGATGGCTGGGTCGGAGAATGCCGTGGAGCGGCATACCCTGCAATGGCAAGAGGCCAGCGACCTTGATCGAGCGACGACGGTATCGGCGGGGGATGGACAGGAACCCTTAGCCGAATGGCTTTCGGCACGCCGTGACAAGAGCGCAGCACGCATGTGCGTGCGGTTGCAACAGGTCGAAGCGGGCAATTTCGGTGACCGCACCTCTGTCGGCCAAGGTGTTATCGCGCTGCGTGTCCATGCCGGTACGGGCGAACGGCGTCTATCGCGGACGCCATCGTTACCGAGAGGCTGACCGGCTTCCGGTCAGGTTGACGGTGCGGCATGGCCCTTGAATAACCCACCATGATAGGTTATTCTGGCCAACATGGTTACCGTGCTCCGTGTCGATGGTTTTCGTGTCGTCATTTACATCAACGATCACCGGCCAGCGCATGTCGATGTCTTCGGCGACGGCGAAGCCAAGATTGATCTGCGCGGGGCCGATGGCACGCCTGCGATGATCTGGGCCGACACCCTGACGCGTGGCGAGGTGCGCCGCGCCATGCGGATCGTGACGGAGCATCAGGCGTTCCTGTTGCAGAGATGGGAGGACATCCATGCCCGAGATGACTGACGCGCAGATCGACGGCGCACTCCAGCGCGGGAACGCCGCACGATCGCAAGAGCCGCGAGCCACGACTGTTCGGTACGACCGGCTGCTCGACCGCGTGATCGTCGAGTTGACGAACGGCTGCACATTCGCTTTTCCGCCGCGCCTCGCGCAGGGGCTGCTTTACGCGACGGCGGAGGATCTCGCCCGGGTTGAGATATTGGGCGCTGGCTCTGGCCTGCACTGGGAGGCGCTGGATGTCGATCTGTCGATTCCGGACCTGCTCGCCGGATTGTTTGGGACACGGTCCTATATGGCGCGTCAGGCGGGCCGAGCGACGTCCTTGGCGAAAGCGGAGGCGGCGCGGATCAACGGCACGAAGGGCGGACGGCCGCGGAAATCGGCTTGAGCGGCGGGGACGTGAAGGCGGATTAGACGCGCAGCCGCAAGGCCAGCCTTGGGCGGTTCACAATCGAACGGCTGATGGCGATCCTCGCGGACCTCGGGCAAGCATTTTTTGTTGGCCTTGCGCACTTGGTAAGAATTCAAAATAATAGGTACCTTTCCAAGGAGGCCCCATGCGCCGAAGAGATGGCTCGCCTATATGGCTCGCCGACGACCAACCCGCGGTGACCCTGAACCGTGCGAACCTGGATCGAAAGTCGGAGTCGGAGAGTTATAGCGAAGCGTGGCTTCAAAGGCTGCTATTCGAAAATCCTGCGGTTTTCCCTCTCGAACAGATAGAACCCGGCTTCGGCGATCTGATTCCGTTGTGTTGTGAGTTGCCCGTTGGTTTGGGAGGCAACCAGACCGGGTATCTTGATAATTTGTTTGTTACCCAGAACGGCGGGTTGGTGCTCGTCGAAGTGAAGCTTTGGAGGAATCCTGAAGCGCGGCGAGCCGCTGTTGCCCAGGCTATGGAATATGCAGCCGCGGTCTTCCGGATGGGCTATAGTGAGCTGGAAGCCGCTGTCCTTAAGGCGCGGCGCAGCGGCGGCCTCCCATCGGCGTCAATGTTCGATCTTGTCGCCAAACAACATCCAGAGACCGACCAAATCGAGTTTCATGACGCGGTATCGCGTAACCTGACCCGTGGGCGGGCAGTCATCGCAGTCCTTGGAGATGGCATACGCGAGGAGATGCTGCCATTGGCCAACTTCGTGCAAGGCCACGCCGGTCACCGATTTACCTTTGCGCTGATCGAACTGGCCGTTTACGAGGTCGCACCTCAAACACGCATAATCGTCCCGTCCGTCCTGGCCCAGACGGTGTTGATCGAGCGTGGAGTGGTCAGGATTGAAGGTGACTCGAAACAAGGTCTGAAAATCGAAATTACCGCAACACCAGTCTCTGCCGCCAACGGCACCGCCAGCAGGCGAATAAGTATTGGTGAGGATGAATTCTTCGAGTTGTTGGGAAAGAAGGAGCCGGCCATCCCGGATGTGTTAAGAACCTTTTTGGCGAAGGCGGACGCGCTCGGCGTATATGCCTCGTTCCAAGGCGGCCTGAACCTGAAACACGCCGCTCCGGAAGGCCCGCAACCGCTTAACATGGGGACCATCTCCAAGGACGGTTTTATTGACAGCGGCCCATCAACCTGGTTCGGACGAGGGGTAGCTGGCGGAAACTATAACGAAACATTGGCCGCCGCCATAGGAGGCAAGATCAAGGCATCCAACTGGGCGCCGCAGGAAGCGGGCATCCGAACCGCAGCAGGCCATATGGTGCGATTGTCGGCTCTTCTGCCGCGGCACGAGCAACTATGGTTAGACGCCATGGCACAATATATCAGCCAGAGCTGCGATCAGGCAGGACCAGGAACAGATGGCGCAGGCAACACCGGGCTCGAGGCTGCAGAGACGCCGTCCGAGGAGGCGCTCGCGCATGAGCGGGTATGGAGCCAAGCCGGGCAGCAGTTCGAGAAGCTCGAAAACGTGTTGTTGCATCAGCCCGCTGGCGAAAGTGCCTGAAATACGCTGGCGTAAGCCTAACCGGTCAGCAGCCATTCAAGGCTCGCCAGGCTATTGCGCTTCCACTTTGCGGTGTGTTTCGGCGTCCAGGTCGATGCGAATTGTGACGCAGCATCAGGGCTTTCTGTTGCAACGACCGGAGGACATTCATGCCCATTTGGTGCATAAACTTAAGTTGACCGCTGGGTTGATGAGCATCTTCGCGTACCCTATCGGGATACGGGACCAGGGGTGACTGGCGGGACCGGCTTCCAGCAGCAGAACCGAGTTGGCGGGATCCGCCGACAGCCGGTTCGCGACGGCCGCGCCTGCGGACCCCGCGCCAACAACGATATAGTCGTAGGTTGGCATATCGTCCGAATTCCCATTATGCGGCCGCCGGCCGATGAAAGCCGCTGGCCCGGACAAGCCGTGCCATGACGAAATGACGGAGTAATAGAAGATTCGATTAGAGTTGGGCGTCGCCTTTAGGGGTTCTGATTCCAGTCCGGATCGGCACTCGGGCTTAATGGTTTGTCAGGCGTCACCAGCAATCCTTTTCCGGGGATGTAGTTCACTTCCAGCCGGATACCGTCCGGATCTTCGAAGACAAAGAAGTAATAGCCCGGCGCGAAGTTTCCCTCTATGGGGCCGCGGTCGATATGGGCGCCCATCTCACGCAGCTTGTTTGCCGCCGCATCGACATCGTCGCGTGAACGTGCGCGCAGACACAAATGATGCAGGCCGACCCGGTTCGGGGTGAACCGCTCATTCCCGTGCTCCGGCGCGCACCGCTGAATCCCGATCGCCGTGCGCCCGCCTACGTGATAGAGAAAGTTGTTGCCGTCATAGACCTTCGTCATCCCCAGGAAAGGCAGCAACTCGGCGTAAAATGCGCGCGCCTTGTCCCAGTTGCTGACGGTCAGGATTACATGCGCCATCCCATTCATTTCAAGCACGGATCATCCACCTTTGTTATGTCGGGTTGCGCTAACCCATCGATCAGGTATCGAAAAACGCGATGGTGCGGATTTCGATACTCTGGCGCGGCTTCGAGTCCGCTGGCGCGGTGGGATCGACGAAGGCTGAGTGAAACGACATCCGCGCCCGCCCGTCGCGCGCCGTATCGTGGCATTTGATCAGCACCACCTCATCCGGCATCATGCGGGAATAGAACACCCAACGATGATTCGGGTTGTGCCGGACGGAGGCGATCTCCCCGACGCGATCCTTATAGATCAGGTCGGTCAGGATCAGGTCGTCTTCGCTGAAGCTGGTGGCGTCGCACAGCGCCAACGGCGTGTCGAACACCGGGTGGGCGATCGGGCGCCAGACGTTGATGAAGACGTAGCGATGGCGCAGCAACGCGTCGGCTTCGTCGGGCAGCAGATCGCGCACGCGCTGCGGCGCCGATGTTTCCGTGTAGTCGTTATGCACCCGCATCACCGGTTCGCGCGGCTGGTTAGGGCCGCGTAACGTGTGGTCGAACACCACCACGCGGGCGGCTCCGGTCGCCTGCCGCACGATCGCGGCGCATTCGTCGTAATAGGCGCCGCTGATCGCTGCCTCATCGGTGAAGTCTTGTTCCACGCTGGGGGCGCGCAGCAGGGCGAAACCGTTGCGCTCCAGCGTGAAGTCGCGCCCGCGCCCATCGGCGATCGGCATGGCGCGCGGATCGTTGGTGCCGGTCCATTCTGGCAGGCCGGGCCGATCATACAGATACCGCGCCGGCTTTTCCGCGCCCGACGCTAGGTAATTCAGGTTCGCGGTGGTAACCGGGGTATCGATATGCGACTGCATGGGTTTTCTCTTGCTGTTGTACGAATGCAGCCTGATGGTGTGATCCCGTTCCGCCCATATTGCAAGGGTCGAGGCACTCCGTTCGATCGGGCGGCGGACTAAAGGTTGGCAGGGCGGATTGAGTCCACGCCCCCGGTCGTGCCACGTTCAACTTGAACAACGGCCAGTGGGTCGGAATAGTGGGTTGGAACAGTGGGGACAACGGCTGTGGTTAAAGCGATCCTGTGCAAGGTCTGGTCGCGTCGATCGTTGAAGGATGCTCAGAGGCAACCCTCGTCGTCAGGCTCGCTCTCGCAATCATGATTATCGCACCATTGATCCGGCTCCCCAAGTTCTTTGACAAGCCGGTGCAAGACATTGATAAAGGTTTACTTGACCGCGTCTGCAATGCGTGCGGCGGTAACTTGGGGGCGAACCACAATGGCTAACATGACCGGTGGCTGTCTGTGCGGGCGGGTTCGCTACATCGCCACAGGCGAGCCTGCATTCGGTGGCATCTGCCACTGCCGCAACTGTCAGCGCTATACAGGCTCGGCCTTCGAGACTGTGATAGAGTTCCCCGCGGCGTCTGTCAGCGTGCAGGGGGACCTAAAGACCTATAACGATATCGGCGATTCTGGTCAGCCGGTTGACCGACGCTTCTGTGCGAATTGTGGATCGGGGGTGATTGCCGAGGTAGATGTCATGCCGGGTCCTACGATGTTGCTGGCTGGAACCCTGGACGATCCGACCGCGTTCACACCAACGATGGACGTGTATTGGAGCAGCGCTCAGCCGTGGATCCACGCTGGCGGCGAGCGGATACACTTTGCCAAGATGCCATCCTGATCACGCGATTGAGGCGCGGAAACCATTAGCACCTATCGTCCCAACCCGGCCGCTTAAATCACGCTTCTTCATGTATAACCACCCAATGCATTTTGCACGCACGTCGTTCCTCTTTACGCTCAAATAGACCGATGCAAAAACCGGCGAGACGCGCACCCGGGCCGGCATGCAAGTTTACTGGATCGAGGCTGGCAAGCTGGCGGAGACCTGGCTGTTGGTCCAACAACCCGGTCGGCATCGACCGACACCGTTGCGCAGGCGCATTGGACAAGCCCGCCGCCACACAAGTAGGACCCGTCAAGTCCCTGGCGGCGATGACGGCGGTCGGCCGGAGCAGGTCATCATACGCACAGGATACCGGCCGGCGTTCCGGTTGTCCGACATGAAAATCGCATCTTCGGCGATAGCCTGCGCGATCAGCAGGTGGTCGAACGGGTCGCGATGGTGCACCGGCAACCCCGCAAGCGTGAGAAGATGCGTCCGTCCGATGCCAATCGCGATGAATCCCTCGTGCTGGACGGCGTCCATGATCGCCTGAATATCGGCCTGCAGCTTTCCGATGCGGACCTTCACGGCGATTTCCCAAAGCGAGACCACACTGACCAGGATGTCGTTGCCCGGGTCCTCAACCATTTCCCGCGCCTGCCGTCCGAGTTGGCTGTCATCGGCCAGCCACCAAAGCAGCGCGTGCGTATCGAGGAGGAGTTTCATGCCTCGTCGCCCTCCATGGCGGACAGCAGGTCCGGGGGAAGAGTGTCGAAATCGGGCGTGATCCAGATTTTGCCGCGCAAGGCCCCCGGCTGCCGACGCGGCCGCTCCGCTTGCGGCGGTGGACCGAGCGCGGCCAGCACGCGATCGCGAGACATCACCAGGAAGGACCGGCCCTGCTGGGCCTGACGCAGAAACTCGCTCAGGTTGCCGCGGAATTCACGCACCCCGATGCGTTGCGG
>JAYUEJ010000734.1:0-10014 GCA_043739265.1 Rhodopila sp.
CCGCCCACGCCTCGGGCGCCGCACGAGTGTTAGTAATGCTATTGTATGAAGGGTCGTCGCGTGAGTTGGGAGGACCAAGGCCGCCAGCAGCACGGTCGCCAAGCTCGCCCCCAAGCGGGACTGCGGCCGAGCTGTCTATGCTGAAGGTAGTGGATCCGGGCGCCGGACCGCTGAAAGCGGCACCGGCGGCTTGTGTGGACCCAAAAGATTGCGGAAAATGTCCCGAAAATTGGGATAAATTCTCAGGACGTGGCTTTTGAGACGGAGTTGAGCGCGCATCTCTGGAACCGGTGGTCCAGAGAATCGGGTGAAACGGGTTTGCGAGAGGGTATGCACGCAGCGATGGCCCCATCGCGACTTGCCCGCGAACGGTCGCGAAAGTCCCAGAAGGGCGGACGAAGGCTACCATGACGATGGAGAAACGGCATCGACCTGACGCCTCTTCCGTTCAGCGTCGCCTTGGTGTCCAGGTCATCGACCCGTTCCGGCGGGCGTAAATCGAGCGTTCCCATCCCGCCTCCTCGACGATATGCTGACCGAATGGCCGCTCCATCCACCCAAAACGACCCGTCCACCGATCCCTCGATCCAGGAGCTGATCGCCGCCCGCCCATACCTGAAGCACGACGCATTCTCCGGCCTGCTGCTGGACGGAGTCCCACTGGCCGGGATCGCCGACGCGGTTGGCACCCCCACCTGGGTCTATTCCGCCGTCACCATGCGCGCCCGCTACCGCGCGCTGACAGGCGCGATGACCGACGCCGGCCTGGACATGCATGTGCATTACGCGGTGAAGGCCAACGACAGCCGAGCGGTGCTGTCGCTGTTCGCGGGTGAGGGCGCCGGTGCGGATGTCGTCAGTGGCGGCGAACTGCAAAAAGCCCGCCACGCCGGCATCCCGGCCAGCCGCATCGTCTATTCCGGTGTGGGCAAATCCGCGCGGGAACTCCGTCTCGCGCTGGAGGAAGACATCGGCCAGATCAACGTCGAAAGCGCCGAGGAACTGGCGATGCTGTCGGCCATCGCCGCGACCACCGGACGCACCGCTCGGGTCGCCCTGCGGGTGAACCCGGACGTCGATGCCGGCACCAACGACAAGATCGCGACCGGCCGCGCGACGGACAAGTTCGGGATTCCGTACGAAGACGCGATCAAACTCTATGCCCACGCCGCCGCCATGCCCGGCATTCGGCCCGTCGGCCTCGCCACCCATATCGGCAGTCAAATTCTCGCCCTTGCCCCCTACCGGGACGCCTACGGCCGCATCGCCGACCTCGTCATCGCCTTGCGTCAGCTCGGCCACACCGTCGAAACGGTCGATTGCGGCGGCGGCCTCGGCATCCCTTACCGCAACGAACCCGCGCCCTCCCCCGCCGGCCTCGCCGCCGCGATGAAGGGGGCGTTCCACAACCTGGACGTTCGCCTGGCCATGGAGCCGGGCCGCTGGCTGGTCGGTCCCGCCGGCCTGCTGCTGGCCTCCGTCGTGTTGGTCAAGCAAACGCCGCTCGAACCGTTCGTCGTCCTCGACGCCGCGATGAACGATCTGGTCCGCCCGGCGATGTATGACGCCTGGCACGGGATCGTCCCGGTCTCGGCCATCGACGCCGTTGCCCCCGCCCGCCCGGCAACCATCGTCGGACCGGTCTGCGAAAGTGGCGACACATTCGCGCGAAGCCGGTCGCTTCCGCCTCTGGCACCCGGCGCCCATGTAGCGATCCTGGATGCCGGCGCGTATGGTGCGGTCATGAGTTCAACCTACAATGCACGCCCGATGGCGGCGGAGGTCTGGGTGGACAACGGTCGCTGGTCGGTCATCCGCGACCGCCAACCGATCGAAGCCCTGTGGGAACGGGAGCGGCTTCCCGCGTGACAAACCCGGCGCCCCTGTTGCGCCGTCTGGCCGGCCGCCGGTTGCTGGCGCGCGCCACCCTGTTGTTCGAGGCACTTTGGCCCGCGCTCTGCCCCCCCCTCGCGGTGATCGGCGTTTTCTTGTGTGCCGCCCTGCTGAACCTGCCGCGATTGCTACCTGGCGGGCTGCATCTGGCGTTGCTTGCGGGGGTCGCTCTGGCCACGTTCGGCCTTCTGGTGCGTGGCATTCGAACTATCCGGCTGCCGGACGATCGCGCCGCTGATCGGCGGTTGGAAGCGCGCTCCGGCCTTATCCACCGGCCGCTGTCGGTGCTGACCGACAAGCCGGCGACGGCGGACCCTGTCAGCCTGGCGTTGTGGCGGGCGCATGTGGTCCGAACCCTCGCCCGGATTGGGCGCCTGCCGGTGGGTTGGCCCCGCCCCGGGTTGGCGCGTCTGGACCCGCGCGCGTTTCGGTATGGCGTATTGCTGTGTGTCATCGCCTGCCTGGCGATCGCCAATACCGACGCCCCGGCCCGGGTTTATGCCGCCGTGACACCGTCCCTGCCGGTCGCGCCGCGTGCGCCGGCGATCGAACTGCAGGCCTGGATCACGCCGCCGGCCTACACCCGCATCGCGCCAATCTTCCTCAAGCCGGAGGGCGGCGGCATAGCCGTTCCCGCCGGTTCGCATCTGACGGTCAACGTGTCCGGCGGCACGGTCGCGCCCGTCCTGTCGTTGAACGAACGCACCGCCGCATTCAGCGCGCTGGATCACAGCAGCTTCCAGGCCGAGTGGGATTTGACCAGCGGCGGTCATTTGACCGTGACGCGGGACGCGACCAGCCTCGCCGCCTGGACCCTGACCGTGGTGGCGGATCAGCCGCCGGCGGCGTCGTGGGGCGACAACCCCGGCCGGACGCAATCCGGCCAGCAGACCAGACTGCCCTGGGTGGTGTCGGACGATTACGGCGTGTCCAACCTGCAAGCCGAACTCCGGCTGCGGGACCGGCCGGACGCGCCGCCTTTGGTGCTGACCCTGCCGCTGCCGGGTGGCTCGCCGAAGGCGGCACATGGTCTGAGCCAGCCGGATCTGACGGCGCATCCCTGGGCCGGACTGCCCGTCATCGGCCGGCTGTTGGCGCACGACGCCCCCGGCCAGATCGGCGCCAGTGCCGACGCGATCTTCGAAATCGCCGAACGCCCCTTCCACAACCCGATTGCTCGGCTGCTGATCGCCGCCCGTAAAAGCCTCAGCATCCATCCCGACGATCGCGGCGATGCGCTGGAAGCGCTCGATGGGTTGATGCAACGACCAGACCTGTTAGCCGGCGACCTGGGCGCTTTTCTGGATTTGAGCGGCACCTATTACGATCTGGTCCGCGGTCACATGGACAACGCGGTGCCGGAAGCCCAGGAGATGATGTGGCAACTGGCGCTGCACATGGAGGAAGGCCAGACCGAACAATCCGCCAAATCCCTGGAAGAAGCCCGTCAGGCCGCGCGCGACGCCATGGACCAGGCGCAGCAGCAACCGAACGACGAAACCCGCCAGGCATTGGCCAGGAAGCTGGAAGAACTGCGCCAGGCGATCGACCGGCACATGCAGGCGTTGCTGGAAGAGGCGCAGCGCAACAACAGCATCATGCCATTCGATCCGAAGGCGATGCCGTTCTCCGATCGCGACATGCGGCAAAAGGCCGAACAGGCGGAGCAAGCGGCGAAGGAAGGCCGCATGGCCGATGCCCAGCAGCTTATGGCACAACTGGAACGGATGCTGGACCAGCTTCGCAACGCCCGTGTCCAGGGCAACGACGCCAGGCAGGCCAACAGCAAACGCCAACGCGGCAAGCGTCAGCAGAGCGTGGTGCAGGACCTGATCGCGCGCGAAGGCGGACTACTGGATCATGCGCAGCAACGCGGCACGCCCTCGGCCGGCGATCCGGCGGCGCAACGTCAGGCGGACAGCCGCGTGCAACAGGCGCTGCGGCGCGCCTTGGGCGAACTGATGCAGCAATTCACCGATTTGAGCGGCGAGGCCTCGCCCGGTTTGGGGGAGGCTGATCAGGCGATGCGTGATGCCGCGACCCGCCTGAACCAGGGCGCCGACGAGGATGCCAGTCAGGCGCAGCAACAGGCCATCGCGGCGTTGCAGAAGGGCAACAAGGAAATGGGTCAGGCGATGGCCAGGATGGGCCGTCAGCCCGGACAAGGCGACGAAGGCGAAGACGGCGAACAGGATGGGTCCGAAGGCGCCATGGGGATGATGATGCCGGACGGTCAGCGCGGCGATGGCCGGGGCAATGGACCTCTGCCTGGCGCCCCCGATCGCGCCGATCCGAACGGGCGCGATCCGCTGGGACGGCATAACCAGGGCAGTTCCGCCGACAGCGCCGACGTGACGGTGCCGGAGGAACGCGAACGCCAACGCACCCATGCCATCCAGGAAGAACTGCGGCGGCGAGGCGCCGAGCAGGAAAGGCCGCGGCAGGAACTGGATTATATCGATCGGTTGCTGAAGCGGTTCTAAAGCATTTCAGGGTCCCGCAGGCATCCTTACCGTGAGCGTTCCTCGACCGGCTGGTCGTGCCTCGACAGAACCGCGTAGCATCCACGGTCGTCGTCTATCCTGACATTACCCTAAGGCGATGTGACCTTGATGGCCCGATAGATCCTGTTGCGCGACACGCCAAGCCGTCGCGCGGTTTCACTCAGGTTGCCAGCGGTTTCGCTGTGTGCCGCTATGATCCGCTGCCGCATGGTCTCCCTCAGGCCGGGTTTGTGCGATTCATCCGCCGATGCGGGAGCGCCGGCCAAACAGTCGATGGCTTCGGCATCGATACGTCGATCCGGTTCCGCAAGGGTAAGACGGACCAGCACATTGCGCAGTTCGCGGATGTTGCCGGGCCAGGTCAACCGCGACAGCCGCTCCATCGCGGCATCGGTGAGCGTACACGCCGGCGCGATATCGGCCAGCAGCCGGCGCGTAATGGCCGCGAAATCCTGCCGCTCACGCAAGGCCGGCAGCAGGACGCTCACGGCATCGAGGCGATAATACAAATCGGCCCGGAACTGCCCGGTCTTCACGGCCTCGTCCAACACCGCATTGGTGGCCGCGACCAGCAGGACGTTGACTTGCCGCGCCCGTCCGCCGCCCACCGGGCGCACCGTCCAGTCATCGAGCAGGCGCAGCAGCACAGTCTGCAGCGCAACCGGCATGTCGCCGATTTCGTCGAGGAACAGCGTGCCGCCATCCGCCTCGCACACCAGGCCCTGGGCGCCGCCGCGCCGAGCACCGGTGAAGGCGCCATCGACATGACCGAACAGTTCCGCCTCGATCAGCGTGGCGGACAAGGCGGCGCAATTGACCGCAACGAAAGCGCCCTGCCGCCGGCTCGCCTGATGCGCGTAGCGGGCGACCTGTTCCTTGCCGGTTCCGGTCTCACCGCGGATCAGGATGGGCAGTCCGCGCAACGCACCAGCAGTAACGTGACGCAGCGCGGTGACCACGGCCGGATCTTCGGCGACGAAGGCGGGCACCGGGCCGGCCGCATCCAGCGCAGGGCCGCCTGGCGCGACGGGCGTTGCCGCGTGGGGACACGGATGCTCGATCGCGGCTATGAATGAACTGCCGACGCGGTCTTCCAGAAGCTGATGCTCCTGGCCGCGGCCCCTCGTCATCAAGGCGGTAAAGCGGGTGCGGAACAGATCGTCGAAATGCCGTCCGGGCAACGCGGGCAGACCCTTCAGCAGAAAGCGTGCCTGCGGATTGGCGCCCAGCACCGTTCCATCCAGGCTCAGCGCCAGTAACCCGGCACTGAGGGTGTGCAGGTATTCACCGCGATTGTGGAACGCGATGATCAACTGGGCGCTGTGGTGCAGCCGGAACAGGCCGTTCTCGATCTGGGTGGCGGCCATCCCGACCAGAGCCTGGGTATGCTGCTGGCGGGAACCGCAATGGGACGATGCATCCAGCACACCGACGACTTTGCCGTCAGGCCCAAGGATCGGCGCCGCCGTGCAGGTCAACGTGCCGTGACGGGCAAAGAAGTGCTCGCCGCCATGCACTGTCAGCGCCTGGCCGATCCGCGCCACCGTGCCCAGCGCATTGGTACCGCACCGCTGCTCCGTCCATGTTGTCCCCGGGCGGATACTGGCCGTCTTGGCAGCCGAACGGAAGCTCTGGTCGGCGATCGTGTCGAGCAGCACGCCATCAGGGTCGGCGAACGCGATCACAAAGTTTGACCCGGCGATCTGGCGGTAAAGCGCCTCCATCTCCACCAGGGCAAGTTGTCGCGCCATATCCGCCCGGTCGCGCCGAGCGGCGAGGCCGGCGGCGTCGATCTGCTCCAGAGGAGTGGGCTTGTGGGGGTCCAGGCCGGCTTCGATACAGCGCGTCCAACTGGCGGATATCTCCGGCGGCAGAAGGTCGATCTGTGCCACGCCGGTGCGTTCAAGCAGGCTGCGTGCGCGGCTCAGGCGTTGATCGACTGTGTTCAGCATCAATCTCTCCCCGGGCGATCG
This sequence comes from Rhodopila sp., assembly GCA_043739265.1. Lineage (GTDB taxonomy): Bacteria > Pseudomonadota > Alphaproteobacteria > Acetobacterales > Acetobacteraceae > Rhodopila. The sequence continues at coordinate 6,371 of JAYUEJ010000734.1, forward strand.
CGTTGAACGGCCGCCTCCGTACCGGTCGATGCCCCCCGGCACCGTCCGCAGGACTTAAGACCCTATCCTTCAATTCTCCAACCCTCCGGTCAACAACTTATGGCGTGCCGGCAAGATCGTTCCATTTCGGAGCAGTCAGCCGCGCCGCTGCTGTTCCGGTTCGGATCAGGTGCCGGGAGGGGCTGCGCTGGAGAATGTTGGTATTGCGCCGTCCCCGGGGTTGGCATGCAAGTTGCGTATTCCCCGGGTAACGGCTGAACACCGAACGTTCGGCCGAGGAGGAGACCAGCGAATGAAAGCCGCCGTCCTCGAGGCGTACGACGAAACGCTCACCGCCGAACAGCTCGTCCATTACAAGGATGTGCCGGACCCGAAGATCGAACGACCAGGCGACATTATCGTCCGCATCGGCGGCGCCGGGGTCTGCCGCACCGACCTGCACATCGTCGAGGGCATCTGGCGCAGCAAGGTCGAGGTCAAGCTGCCCTACATCATGGGGCATGAGAACGCCGGTTGGGTCGAGGCCGTCGGCCGCGGCGTCGAGAGCGTCAAGGTCGGCGATGCGGTGATCTGCCACCCGCTGGTGACCAGCGGCCATTGCCTGGCCTGTCGGCGCGGCGACGACATGCATGCGACCGACAGCAAGTTTCCCGGTATCAACGCCGACGGCGGCTATGCGGAATATCTGCTGACCGGCGAGCGCGCGCTGATCAAGCTGCCCAAATCGCTGGCCCCCAAGGACGTCGCCCCTTACACCGATGCCGGGCTGACGGCGTATCGCGCGGCCAAGAAGGCATCGCGCCATCTGCTGCCGGGCCAGTTTGCCGTGGTCATCGGCGCCGGTGGTCTCGGGCATATCGGCATCCAGGTGCTGAATGCGCTCTGTGCCGCGGAAATAATCGTCATCGACCGGTCGGATACGGCGCTGGCGCTGGCCAAGGAATGCGGCGCCCATCATGTGGTGAAGGGCGACGGCAATGAGGTCGCCGCGGTGATGGAACTGACCCGGGGCAACGGCGCCGAAGCGGTGATCGATTTCGTCGGCGAGGGTGACGCGGTGGCCAAGGGCCTCGCGATGACCCGTAACGGCGGCTTTTATTACATCGTCGGATATGGCGGCAAGATCGAGCTTCCGACCATCGACATGATCACGTCGGAAAAGACCATCGTCGGCAATCTGGTCGGCACCTATCCCGAACTGGTCGAATTGATGGCGCTGGCCGATCGCGGTCTCGTTAACCTGGTCACCCGCGAATACAAACTTGAACACGCCAATCAAGCCCTGCTGGACCTGCATCACGGCAAAATCAAGGGGCGCGCGGTGCTTGTCCCATGAATAAACCGGCCATGAGCAATCCAGCGCTGGCCAGCGGGGCGTCTGGCGATCTGGCGGTCACCGACCGCCGGGTCCCGGTGACGGTTCTCACCGGTTTTCTGGGCGCCGGCAAGACAACGTTGCTCAACCGCATCCTGTCGGAGGCGCACGGCAAACGCTATGCCGTGATCGTCAACGAATATGGCGAACTCGGTATCGATGGCGGCCTGGTGGTCGGCGCCGAGGAAGAAGTGTTCGAACTCAACAACGGCTGTGTCTGCTGCAAGGTCCGCGGCGACCTTCTGCGGGTGCTTGGCGGCCTGATCAGGCGCCCTGGCCGCTTCGACGGTTTCTTGATTGAAACGTCTGGCCTCGCCGATCCGGCACCGGTCGCCCAGACTTTTTTCGCCGACGATCTCATCCGCCAGCATGCTCGGCTCGATAGCATCGTCTGCGTGGCGGACGCGCGCCACTTTCATACCAGCCTCGCCGAAAACCGCGAGGCGGCGGAGCAGATAGCTCTGGCCGATACGATCCTGCTCAACAAGACCGATCTGGTCGATGCCGAAGCGCTTGCAGCGGTGGCCGACGCGATCCGGCGGGCCAATCCGTCGGCAAGGCTGCTGCACAGTGTGCGGGCCGGGGTGGCGCTGGACGCGGTGATGGACCGCGGCGCGTTCGATCTTGCCCGGCTCGATGTCGCCACCGCCAACGAGCACAGCCACGATCACGGCCACGACCATGACCATGCCCATGGGCGGCATGACGAAACCATAGAGTGCATCTCGATCGAGCTTGTCCGCCCGCTGGAGCGCACCCGCTTTATGGCCTGGCTGCAGCGCCTGGTGATCGAACAGGGGCAGCATCTGCTGCGGGCCAAGGGGATCGTCGATCTCGACGGGTTCGATCGCCGATTTGTGTTCCAGGGTGTGCATATGATGATGGACACCGAAATGAACCGCCCCTGGGCCGGCGACGAGGCGCGCCTCAGCCGCATGGTATTCATTGGCCGTCATTTCGACCGTGACGAAATGCTGCAAGGACTGCGGCATTGCGAGGCGGATCAATGAGCCTCCCGCCTGCCGCCCCGGCACCGCCGCTGCTCGACGTACTGGGCGCGCGATGGATGCTGGACGCGCCGGTGGTCGGCGTGGCGTGGGATGGCGATCTCGCCGGTTTCGGCCTTGGCGACGGTTCCCTGGCCATGGGCCGAGCCGAATGGGATGGCGCGGCGCAACTCAGCCCGTGCGACGGCGGCACCAAACTGACACCGGCCGCGGCACCGCCGCCGCCGGTGTCCCGCCAGCGTGTACATCAGGGTGCCTGCCTGTCCGTGGCGGCGCTGCCGGGCGGCGGGTTCCTCAGTGGCGGCGACGATGGCGGCGTGATGCGCACGACGAAGGATGGCGTGATCACCGCCCTCGCGAACCATCCCGGCCGGTGGGCCGATCGGGTCGCCGCCGGTTCGGCCGGTTGGAATGCGGTCGCGGTCGGCCGCCGGGTGCATGTCACCGGCCGGACCGATGACACGCTCGACCTCCCGGCCTCGGTCACCGCACTCGCCTTCAATCCGGCCGGGACCCACCTCGCCATGGCCCATTATCGCGGCGTTACAGTGTGGACGCGGGATGAACCGCCGCTCGTGCTGCGCACGTTGGGCTGCCCGCTCTCGCTCGCCTGGAGCCCGGACGGTGCCTACCTGATCTGCGGATTGCAAGAGAACGCGCTGCATGGCTGGCGCCTGTCCGACGGCGGCGATATCGAGATGGGCGGCTATCCGGGCCAGCCGCGCTCGTTGTCGTTTTCCGGCGACGGGCGCTTTCTCGCCAGCAGCGGCAGTCCGCGCGTCGTCTGCTGGCACTTCGATCCGCCCATCGCCGGGAGTCAACCGGTCGAATGCGGTCTTCCCAGCAGCCGCCTGCCGGTCTGCCAGGTCGCCTACCACCCTTCCTTTCCGTTGATCGCCGCCGGCTACCACAATGGCGCGGTCCTGCTGTGCCAGCCCGGCAGCGACGACGTCCTGTTCGTCAAGGGATCGGCCGGTGGTTCGGTCAGTGCGCTGGCATGGTCGGCGGACGGCACACGTCTGGCCATCGGCACCGAGGAAGGCGAGGCCGGCCTGGTTCACCTGCCACGCCTGCTGTTTCATTTCGCCACCTCCCCTTCGCGGCAAACGTCAGGCGCCAAACCCGACCAACGGAGCACCGTGCAATGAGCGACGAGGCCTCGTCCAAGGACCGCTTCTTCGAACGACTGGGATTGCTGGCCGAGGAGATGATCGCGGCCCACGACAAGGATTTCACCATGGGCGCGCTGGTGCTGGCGGCGC
>JAYUEJ010000735.1:0-10006 GCA_043739265.1 Rhodopila sp.
CCGATCCCGCGACCCTGCTGCGACCGGCGGCTGAAGGCACGCTGCGGATATGGCGCGTGGACAAGCGGGTCGGCAACGTCCGCAATGACGGTGCGGACCTGCTCGAACCGGTGGCTTTCGATCCACTGGCCGATTGAGCGGCGAAACTCTTGCGGCCTGACGGTCGTTCATCGTTCGTCGTCGAAGGAATTGCCACCATGAGCCTGTCGCCGCGCCTCAATCAGTTAAAGCGCGATCTGGACGCGATCGTCCCGCGACCGGCCGACCAAAATCTGTCCCCGCGACAAAACCGGGGCCGGTTCGCTACCTCGCCGCATCAGATTCCGATGCGGGGCTGGAAGGACATCCTGGTTCGATCCTGGGGTGAGGTGGCGGCGAACAACATCTTTCTGGTTGCCGGCGGCGTTACCTACGCGGTGCTGCTGGCGCTGTTTCCGGCGCTCGCGGCCCTGGTATCGATCTATGGCCTGCTGCTCGATCCGGAGCAGGTCGAACGTCAGGTCGCGGCAATGTCGAACGTTCTGCCGGCGGAGAGCACGCAGATGATCGGCGATCAACTACACAAGCTGGTCAGCACGTCGAACGGGTCGCTTGGGATCAGCGCCGGGATTGCGTTGCTGCTGGCCCTCTGGAGCGCGTCGCGCGGCATGAGCGGGCTGATCACCGCGCTGGACATCGCTTATGATGAGAAGGAAACGCGGGGCTTCTTCAAGCTCAATTTCATGGCGATTGGGCTGACGATGGTGATGCTGGTCGGCGGCACGGTGATTATCGCCCTGGTGGGGGTGCTTCCTGCGGCGATCCAGTTTATCGGGTTGGCCAGTTCCGCGAAGTGGCTGCTGTTAACGCTGGAATGGCCGATTTTGATCGCTGTCGTGATGATAGGCCTGGCGGCGCTGTATCGCTACGCGCCGGATCGGCATCCGCCACACTGGCGGTGGGTATCGCCGGGCGCCATCGTCGCGACCTTCCTGTGGCTGCTGGGTTCGGTGGCGTTTACCGTCTATGTCTCGCACTTCAACAGCTACGACAAGACCTATGGCTCGCTCGGCGGGGTCGTGATGATGCTGACCTGGCTTTATCTGTCGGCGTTCGTCGCGCTGTTCGGTGCTGTCATCAACGCCCAGTCCGAACGGCAGACCCGGGCGGATACAACCGTCGGGTCGCAGCGGCCCCTGGGTGAACGGCGTGCCAATGCGGCCGATACGGTGGGCGAGACGCCGGCGTAAGGCGACAGGCGCCCGGGGTGTCCGGCACGCCAGGATTGGCGGATGGCTGCACGCGTCCGCTGGGGTGCATAGCGGACCTGCATGCCGGGCGGGTGCTGCCAATATCTGGATTCCGTTTGAAAACAAGGGGATGACCGGACAATGAGGGGTGGAGGACCGCGCCACTCGACAAAATGGTCACATCCCGGGTCGATTGGGAGTTGACGCAGCGCCTGTTCGTCCGAACATGTGGGGTAATCGTCCCAAGGCGGACGCTGTCACCTCGCGGGAATTTTCGACATGCGCCCAAGCCCGTGCCACCTGATGCTGGTTCATCCCGACGATGCGGCGTCGATTACCGATGCGCTGTGGGTGCGTCTGCGCCAGGAAGCCGAACAAGCCTACGAACGCGAGCCCAAGCTGGCGTCGTTGTTCTTTGACTCCATCCTGAACCAGCCGAGTTTTGAGGCGGCGGTGTTTCACCGTGTCGCCGTACGGCTGAAGAACGACGTGATCTCACTGCCGCTGATCGTGCAGGCGTTCGGCAAGGCGGCGGAGGATGACGGCTGCCTGGTGGAGGCGGCGAAGGCGGACATCGCGGCGGTGCTGGATCGCGATCCGGCCTGCACGCGGCTGATCGAGCCGTTCCTGTATTTCAAGGGGTTCCATGCGATCCAGGCGCACCGGCTGAACCACTGGCTGTGGCATCATGGGGAACGTGATTTCGCGTTGTATCTGCAAAGCCGCTCGTCGGAGGTGTTCCAGACCGACATCCATCCGGCGGCGAAATTCGGCCATGGGATTTTCCTGGACCATGCGACCGGTTTGGTGGTCGGTGAAACGGCGGAGATCGGCGACGATGTTTCGATGCTGCACCACGTCACGTTGGGCGGCAGCGGCAAGCAGTCCGGCGACCGGCATCCGAAGATCCGCCGGGGCGTGGTGATCGGGGCTGGTGCGGCGATTTTGGGCAATATCGAGGTGGGCGAGCATGCGCGCGTGGCGGCGGGTTCGGTGGTGCTGAAGTCGGTGCCCGCACATGCAACGGTGGCCGGGGTGCCGGCCAAGGTGGTGCGGATCGTGGAGAGCGACGAGCCGTCCCGGTGGATGGATCAGACTCTGGGCGATCTGGCCTATCAGGCGTTCGATTACACCATCTGAGCGAAGCACGGCGCGGCTGCTGCGACCGAGGTTCGCGGCCGGATCGCCTGCGCGGATTTGAACGGTTCGGCGCGTTTTTTTTCCCACTGTTTCACCGGTACGCGCTAGCGTTGTTCTGGCATGGCACAACGCCTGTCCGCACGCCGGCAAAAAAACACCGCGACCAGAGTCAATCGGCGGTGAATGGGAGGATTAGACAATGCAAACAACACAAGGATTCACCCGTCGATCCGTTTTGGCCGGCGCGTCCGCTGCCATGCTGGTCCCCGGGATGGCCAGAGCCGCCACGCGCGGTGTTACCGATACCGAGATTGTCATCGGCATGATGACCGACCTGTCCGGTGTGACTGCTGTCCAGGGCAGCAATGCCGCGAAGGCGATCCGTTTGGTGTTTGACGAGGTCAATGCCCGTGGCGGCATCGCCGGGCGGAAAATCCATTTTATCGTGGAGGATAACGAGTATCTCGTTCCCAAAGCAGTACAAGCCATGAATAAGCTGATCAACCGGGACAACATTTTTTTCCTGGTCGGTGGTGGCGGCACCCCGCACATGGATGCGGTTTTGCCGAGCATGCTGGAGAAGCAGGTGCCGAATGTCTTTCCGCTGACCTGTGCCCGATCGATGTACGAGCCGTTCAATAAGTATAAATTTGGCCAGTTCGCCTCCTATTACGACCAGATGCGGGCCGCGGTGAAGTATTTTGCCGAGAAGCATGGCAAGAAGAAATTTGGCGCGATGTATCAGGACACCGATTACGGCAAAGACGCTTTTGCCGGCGTGGTCGCGCAGACCGAGGCGATGGGCCTTACGCTGGCGGGTGTCACCGCGCATCGGCCGACCGACACCGACTTCAATGCGCCGCTGATCCGTCTGCGGGATGGCGGTTGCGATATGATCATGCTGGGCACGATCGTCAAAGACACCACCATCATTCTGCAAACCACCCGCAAAATGGGTTGGGACGTGCAGTTTTGCGGCAATTTCGCGACTTACTCGACCGCTGTGGCCGAGGCTCCCGGTGAACCGGCCGAGGGGTTTTATTCGATGTCTCCGGCGCTGTACCGTTATGCCGACGATCCGCGTCCGGCGGTGCGGGATTTTTTCGCCAAATACCGCGCGGCTTATAATATCGATCCGAATTATTTGGGCCAGGCGGGCTATACTCAGGCGTCGTTCGTCCTGGAGGTGCTGAGCAAGGCCGGGCGCGACCTGACGACTGACAGTTTCCTGGCGGCGATGGAAAGCATGACGCAGTGGCGGGATATTTTCGACGGACCTTTGCTGACGTTGACCCCTACCAACCATCATGCTGCCAGCCAGTCGTTTCTGTCGGTGGTGAAAAAGACCCGCTGGACGCCGGTGGTGGAGGACCCATTGGGGTTCTGACTGTTGGCGTGGACCGGTTTAATCCGGACTCCATTGCCTTATCGTTATGGTCAGGCTTGGGCGTTGGCGGTTTGATCAGGCCGTTCGGTGGAAGGTTCGGCTGATGAAACTGTCGATCGACCAGAATCCTGGCCCGCGGCACAGCAGCACCAGCAACATCGCGGCCCACTGGATGTGGGTCGGCCACGCCTCTGGATACACGAACACCTCGATCACCGTGACCATACCCAGCAGCACCAGCGCCGTGGCGCGCGTGGCCAGGCCGAGCACCAAGAGGATTGGTGCGCCCAGTTCGATGGCGATCGCGACGAACGCGGCCGGGGCGGGCGGGATAAACGGAAGCGGATAGTCGGTCACGAACAGTTCGAGCGTGGTGTCCCAGTTGTCCAGATGGGCCATCGCCGAATTCCAGAACACGATCGCCACCGCGAAACGCAGCGGGATGGCCAGCAAAGCGTAGGGCACCCGATCGAGCCAGGCGATGCCGGCCATCAGCATCAGCACTAAACCGGAGCGGGCGGAACGGGCTGTGTCGGTCATTCTGCTGGTGCCTCTGTGTCTGCGATCGGGTCTGGTGTCAGGATGAAGCCGGTGAAGCGTCCGGCGGCTATATGCGCGCCCAGCAGGATCGTCGCCTCGGTTTCCGGCATGCCGGCGAACGCGGCGTCGAGCGGGTGGGAGGCGAACAGGTCCTTTGCGAAGCGCCAGGCCGTGGCCTCACACCGGATGACGGAGATGCCGTCCGGTCCGCGCTGGATCAGCAGCCGCACCGGACCGGCTTGCAGGTCAAGTGCGGCCATCGCCGCATCGTCGCCATCCAGCACCGCCCGCCAGATGGCATCGACCGGATGATCGGCTTCGACCAAACCGAGCGACGGGTCGGGGATGAAGGCGATGCGGCCGTAGAGGTCGGGATCGACTGCCGATAACGCGTCCGCATCCAGCCCCACACCATCAGGCGCATGCAATGCTCGGCCGACCGCCCATTCCAGCCGGGCGACACCGGGCAGATAGGCCAGACCGGCCGCCGGTTCGAAGTCCGCCAGGAAGGCGGGGAATTCGGCGCCATAGGCGTCAAGCCAGGCGCAATCGGGCGGCTTCGCCTCAATGAATAATCGGCAAACAGTTTCGAAAAATGCGGCTCCGACCAGGCGATGAACCGCCGGAAAACTCAACCGCAGCGCGTTGGTCAATGCGCCGATGACGCCATTGCGATAGACATCGAGCCGGTCCTCAACGGCGATACCGTCGGTGATGACATGTCCCGCCGCCTTCCGGTCGTCACCGGTTAGCAGGCCGCGCAACACCGTGTGCTGAAGATCAAATAACGAGATCATGACCGGCTTTCTCGAGCATGCCCTGCGCATAAGCGGCTTCATCGAGCAGCACGTCCAGGTGCGGAATATTCGTATCCCACTCGATCAGGCTGGGTACTTGTCCAAAACGATCCAGCGCGGCGGCGTATAGGCCCCAGACGTCATCGATGACGCGCGATGCGTGATCGTCGATGCGCAGCATCTGGCCGCCTTCCATCTGCTTCACCGTATGGCCGGCGAGATGGATCTCACCAACCGCCGCCGCCGGCAGCGCGGCGAGATACGCTCGGGCGTCCCAACCATGATTGCAGGCGCTGACATGGATGTTGTTGACGTCGCACAGCAGGAAGCAGCCGGTGCGCTGCACCAGTGCGGCAAGAAATTCGGGTTCCGGAATCGTTGAATGCCGGAAGCGCAGATAGGTCGATGGGTTTTCCACCAGGATGGTCCGGCCCAGAGCGCTCTGTACCTGATCGACATGGCGGCAGACCACGTCAAGCGCCTCCTCGGTCATTGGCAGGGGCAGCAGATCGGCGAGATACATGCCGCCGACGCTGCTCCAGGACAGATGCTCCGACATCAGCCCTGGCTCGATGCGCTGCATCAGGTGGCGGATGCGGGACAGGTGGGCCTGATCCAACCCGTCAGCGCTGCCCAACGACAGCCCGACGCCGTGCAGGGAGATCGGATAGTCGGCGCGGATGCGTTCGAGGTAGGCCAGCGGCGAACCACCCCCCATGTAGTTCTCGGTGTGGACCTCAAACCAGGCGACGGCCGGCCTGGTGTCGGCGATTTCCTGGTGATGCGGAAAGCGCAACCCGATCCCCACCTTGGCGGGAATCGGGCTTTGCCGCTGGATGAAGGGCGACAACTGCCGCTGCTAGGTTGCCGAGGACTTGCCGCCGGCGATCTTGCCGCAGTCGCCGGCCGGAAGCAGGACGAAGGACTTGGTATCGCGTGCCTGGGTGGCCTGACCGGCGCAGGAATGGGCGCCCTGGGCGCAGTCGTTTTTGGCGACCGCATTGATCCCGTAGCACTTTTCCAAATGGTTTTGGGCCATGCGCGCCATGTTGTCCTTCACCGGCTGTGGCATCTTGTCCATGCTCTGGGCGCGGGCGGGAATGCCTTGCAGGGCGATGGCGAGACCCATCGCGGCGGGAAGGATGGAACCGGCGAACGACTGACGTTTCATGGATTAAAGCTCCTGTTGTTCGGCCCCGGATCGGGGCTGACATAGAGCAGGTTCGCTGCCGGCCTCCCGCGGGTTACCAAGGTGAAGAATTTTTCATGTGTTTGCCGTTTTTGCCGGCTTTGGCTTTCGTTGCCGGGTGACGCCATGCCGCGGGCGATCCGCCGGAAGGTTACAGGGCTGGTAAAAATATTGTCGCTGCGGGCACCGGCTGTTTTGTGTAAGGACGGGTGCGACGATCGTTCGATCAAATTTGGTCGCGGTTGCAGCGAGAGGAGTTCCGGCCGTTGAAATCCGGTTCTATCAGGCATGCGCCGTCATTGACCGTAGTCAGCTTGCCTTGTGCCGACGCCGCGATGCGGCCGCGCGAGGTGGACTGGTCGATCCTGATGGCCCACGCTCAGGCGGGGGACGCCGGCGCCTATCGCCAACTGCTGCGGGAAATCTCCCCCTATCTGCGCTCCCTCGCCAGCCGGCGGCACAGCGATCCGCATGATATCGAGGATGCGGTGCAAGATATTCTGCTCACCCTGCATACGATCCGCCACACCTATGACCCGACCCGGCCGTTCGGTCCCTGGCTCGTCGCGATCGCGATGCACCGGCTGATCGACCGGCTGCGGAGCCAGGTTCGGCGGCGCAGTCGCGAAACCCCTCTTACAGCCGAACACGAAACCTTTTCCGGCGGTCAAACGAATAGTAACGAGGACCTGTCGGATCATCGGGTACTGCATGAAGCGGTCATGAAACTACCGGCTGGCCAAAGCCAGGCGATCCAATTGCTGAAACTGAAGGAGATGTCTTTGAAGGAGGCGGCCGAGGTTAGCGGACAATCGATCGCCGCGCTGAAGGTGGCGACCCATCGCGCGCTGCATGGTTTGCGCAAGATGCTGTCCGGCGGGCCGCTCGGCCCATGATCGCCACCCCCGATCTGATCGACACGCTGTCGAGAAACCTGATGCCGGTGCAAAGACTGCGTCCGCCTGGTCTGCGTGCGCTGTTCTGGCTGCTGTTGGGACTGGTGGTGCTGGCCCTGCTGGGGGTCGTGCAGGGCATTCGGCCAGATATCGCAACATCGCTGCGCGAACCCGTCTTCGTCACCGGCCTGACCGGCGCATTGCTGACCGGGGTGCTGGCTTCTGTCGCGGCGTTCATCTTGAGCCTGCCGGATCGCTCGCGTTGGTGGCTTCTGCTGCCGGTCCCATCGCTGGCGGCGTGGCTATCGACGATCGGCTACCAGTGCCTGACGCACTGGGTCAGTCTGGGTCCGGATGGCATGCGGTTCGGCGAAACCATGCGCTGCTTCGCGACCCTGGTGCTGACGGGATTGCCGTTGTCGCTGGCGATGCTGCTGATGCTGCGCCACGCCGCGCCGCTGCGCCCGGCGGCTTGCGCGATCAGCGGCTGCCTGGCGGTTGCGGCCATCACCGCCTTTGCCTTGTCGTTGTTCCACACCGTTGATGCGACCGTCATGATTCTGTTTTGGAATGTTGGTCTCACCGGGCTTTATGTCGGTTTCGGCTGGCTCTTCCGCGGCAGGCTGTTTTCCCGGGCCGGATTGCAACGCGGGGTCGATGGTCTTTGATCCGACCGGTGGGATTGGCTTCAGCAGAGCATTTTCATGATGACTGGAGACTGCGGGTCCTGCTTTTATCGTTGCGACTTGTCCGAGCCACCTGGTCTGGTCTGTGCTGGGCCATGACGGAGGTGGCGGCTCAGGGCAAGAGTCCGGTCATCGTGAAAACGCTCTTATGCTTCTTGCGAGTAATAAGGCGATGCCCGGGCGTTATGTGAGGTTTGGGGCGTGTGGTTTGGGGTGTGTGATTTGGGACAATCGGTGAGTGGTCGTATTGCTGTGCGGCGTGTTGCCGTTGTTCTGTTGAGTGGGTGTCAGGCCAGATTTTTTTATGCACGGAGACAGCGCGAGGGCGACGAAGGGGCACTGAGAAGCCGTGCCTCCGACGCAGTGGCGCCACTTGCGGCGGGGTAGAATGCTTCTGGCAGGCCCGGACCGCTGCGCCATTTTAGTGCGACTGCCAATCCGAAATCGCCGTTCGTCAGGTCTCGAGGAGGCGGCACCGTGACTTTGCCTGGCGCTTTGTGGTCCTCCGTGATGATAATGCGGAAAGAATGAACGAACGCGTCATTTGCATGCTTCCGATTTGCACGCTCCCCTGGCCGGGACACCGCGCGTGTCATCCCGTCGCTGGGCAGGGCTGGGTCGTGGTGTTCGGATGACACACCGTTTTCAGTCAGTTCAACACCGGAGGATTCGACCCGCCATGGATGAAACTGGCCGGCCACGGGATTTTGCCGGTCTTTGTTCCTTGGTAGTTTCTGTCTGGTCAATGTGCTTGATTTGGGGCGATCGGCATAGTCGTCGTATGGCTGTTCGGCGCCTTGCCGTTGTTCTGTCGAGTGGGTGTCAGGCCAGGGATTTTTTATGCACGGAGACAGCACGAGGGCCACGAAGGGCCACTGAGAGACCGCGCCTTCGACGCAGTGCCGCCACCTGCGGCGGGATAAAATGCTTTTGGCAGGCCCGAAGCGCTGTGCCAATCCGGCGCGATCGCCACTCCAAAATCGCGGTCCGTCAGGTCCCGAGGAGGCGGCATAGTGACTCTCCGTGGCGCTTTGTGGTCCTCCGGCTGGCTCCGTGCTAAAAATGCGGAAAGAATGAACGAACGCGCGATTTGCACGCTGCCCCTGCCGGGGACACCACGCGTGTCACCTCGCCCAAACGGCGATCTTTGCACCTCCGCGCCCTCGGCGTTGAAAGGATCAACCGTAACATCCGCCGGACGTCGCCCATAAACGCAGCGTCAGGATAACCGGAAATACAAATCGCGTCGAAAGACGGTGACCCTTTCCGGGAAGCCCGCCTCGATTTCAGTCAGCGCGAAAATGCTCTGGTCATTGTACTGGGACGCTTGGATAGGCCAGATACCGTCCCATCAGGCGCGGCGCCTGGTGAGTGAGGGCGGGAAAGTTTGTGGTTGCAACCGCTATCTGTTTTGCAGCACCTGGTCCGGATCGAAGAACATTCTCTAAGCGGATCGGCAACGGCGTCGGCGGACCCGCCGCGTTGGACGGTCGGCGGACCCGCCGCGCTGGACGGTCGGCGTTAATGCGCCTGTCGCTGTCGCGATGCTGCCTTATTTGGATTGAAATGCACGTTACTCCACGGCGTCCACCCCGAATTTGCACTCCCAGCCCCGGCACCCGTATTCTCCGCCCGAACACCCCAGAGGAACCCCACCATGCCCGGACCCTTGGACGGATTCCGGATTGTCGATCTCACCTCGATGATCTCCGGCCCGCTCGCGACCATGATCCTGGCCGACCAGGGTGCCGACGTCATCAAGATCGAGAACCCGGAAGCCGGCGACCATACCCGCGCCTCCAACAATGCCCGCAATGGCTTCTCCGCCTCCTTCCTCAACAACAACCGCAACAAACGGTCGGTGGCGCTCGACCTGAAGGACCCGGCCGCCGTCGAAGTGCTGCTGCGCCTGTCCGCCACCGCCGACGTCTTCGTGCAGAATTTCCGGCCCGGCGTCGCCGACCGCATGGGTCTGGGCGAGGCGGCGATCCGAGCGGTCGCACCGGCCATTGTCTATGTGTCGATCAGCGGGTTTGGCGAAACCGGCCCGTATGCCCAAAAACCCGTCTATGACCCGCTGATACAGGCGGTCTCCGGCCTTGCCAGCATCCAGGCCGGATCGGACACCGAACGCCCCCGCCT
>JAYUEJ010000736.1:0-9997 GCA_043739265.1 Rhodopila sp.
CCCAGCCGGTTGGCCAGCCGATCCACCAGCGGCGCGATGTCGGGGGCTGCCGGCTCCACCAGCGAAACCTGCTCGAAAGCCAAAGGATCGGTAGCGGCGGCGATCAGTCGCATCGCTTCGACCCCCAGCCCGGGATCGACCCGTTCCAGCCGCTCCGTCAGCATGCGCCCGAGATGCCGGGCATCGCGACCAGGACGCGCGGTGCCGATCCGGATTGCCTGCACCGACCCGTCCACCCGTTCAAACAGCAGATCCAGCCGGCGGGCCCCCAGCCCGGCGCGTTCCAGGTCGTCACAGACCAGAGCGGCCAACCGAGCGATGACGGTGGAAAACGCGTCCGCCGTCAGCAGCGGCTCCATAAACGTCAACCGAACCTGGATCGACGCGGGCGGGACGACCGGCACGATCGGTTCGAACAGCCGGCCCGCCGCCTGATCCAGTCTGGCCGCCAGCAACGGGCCGAACCGCCGGACCAGCGGCGCCCGGGCGGTATTGGCCAGGGGGCCGACCCGCTCGAACCCCATCAGCCGCAGATCGGCCAGCATGGCAGTGGGCAGCCGCAACGCCTCGATCGGGAAATCGGCCAGGATGTCGGCCCCTGGTGGCACCACGCCGCCACCGCCAAACCGGGCGACCGCGTGCGCGACCGCCGGCGTGCCGGCGACGGCGGCACGGGCGGCCAGGCCGCGCGCATGCAGGCGGTGGAGCAGATCGCGCAGCAGCCGTGTCTCCCCACCATGCAGATGCGTGCTGCCGGTCACGTCGATCCACAGACCATCCGGCGGATCGCCGGCGACCAGGGGGGCATAGCGCACGCACCATTCGGCCAGTCGCCGCAGGGCCGCCGCATCGCCGGCCGGGTCGGCATCATGCACGGTCAGGCCGGGCACCAAGGACTGCGCCTGCGCCAGCTTCATCCCGGCTTGCAGGCCTAAGCCGGCCGCGACCTTATCCACCGCCGTTAGTAACCGGCCGGCTACGGCAATCTTGGGAAGGCCAGGGCTCTGCCCTGGACCCGCAAAGGGGGCTTGCCCCCTTTGATCCCGTTTATTTAAGGGGTTTGGGGGTGCGGCCTGATCTGCCTCAGGCTGCTTTAACCGATCGGTCGGCAACGTCGGGAACCAGACCGAGACGACCCGTCGCATCGCAAGCCTCCACTATCCAGGACCCCGGTTCGCCGCCGCGGCATCGAGTCAAATCCACTCTCCAGAGCGCGCGTCCCAGCCCTGGCGTATCCGGCGCGTGCGCCAAAACGGGCGGCGAGGGCAGTGCGGCGATCCGCCAACGAGTCGCCGCGGCGGTCGGCTCGTTCAATGCCGGATCGTCGAAAGCGGGACTGCGGCGGATCAGGATGGCCAGGATGCCGGCCTGCTCCGCCGCCAGTTGCAGCCGGCGAGAGGCAACCAGGCTCAGCCGTCCGGTATGTTCGGCCACCACGGCGGCGAGTCCGGCATGTCGCAAACCTTCCTCCATGACCGGCAGCACGTCCTTGCCGGCTTCGGCGAAGACCACCCGGTTCGGCTGTAATCCAGCGGCGGCCAGGCCGGGGGCGAACAGGTCGGCCTGCCGGAGTACCCACAGCACCGGGCCATCCAGACGCGCCAGGATACCGGCGATAAACAGCGTGGCGGCGGCGGCATGTTCCGTGTCGGGACCGGTCGAGGCGGCTTCATGCAGCGCGCCGAGCCGAATGCCGCCGGTGGGCAGCGCCTGATCGATCGCCTCGATACCCAGAGGTAATGAGCGTTCGGCGGCCCCTCGCGGGTGAATACGTTCGATCCGAGCGATACGCTCCCGCAGGAGGGCGATGGCCGGCGATGGAGCGGGCGCTGGCGGGACTGGTCGTGTAAGGGATGGTCCTGTTAGAGTAGGCCCCGTTAGAGTTGGCCTGTCCGGAATGGCGAGGGTTGTGAACATAATAAGAACGTAACCCCAGACCAATCCTGGAGTCGAGTCCTATTAAGCCCGGGTTTGACACGGCTGACGGGTTGACAGACCCCTACCCTACCGATGGGATCGCACCGCCAATAAGGAACCGCGTGATGGTCGCATGGATCACCATCGCCGGGGCCCTGCTTCAGTGCTGGCGCACGGCGTTGCAGCAGAAGCTGCGCCACCAGTTATCGGTCAATGCGGCCGCCTTCGTGCGTTTCCTCTATGGCGCCCCCACGGCACTGCTGATTTTCCTGGCCGGGCTGGCAATCACCGGCGCCCCGGTGCCGGTGCCGGTGCCGACGGTTCGCTTCTTTTTGTACTGCGTTGCCGGCGGGCTGTGTCAGATCGTTGCCACCAACCTGCTGATCATGTCCTTTGGCTACCGCAACTTCGCCGTCGGTACCGCCTACGGCAAAACCGAGGCGGCCCAAAGCGCGGTGATCGCGCTGATTGTCCTGCATGAGGTGCTGCAAGCGATATCCCGGGCCGGTATCGCGTTGGGGCTGTGCGGCGTGATGACGCTCTCGCTGGTTGGCCGCGGCATGAAGCCGCGCGACATCCTGGCCGCCACGGTGCAGCCGGCGGCCTTGTGCGGGCTGGGGGCCGGCTTCCTGTTCGCCTGCACCACCGTCTTCGTCAAGCTGGCGAACCAGTCGATTCCTGGCCCGAGTCTGGTGGTAAAAGCACTGTTCGCGGTGGTGCTGACGAACAGCCTGCAAATCCTGATGCAAGGCGGCTGGCTACTGTGGCGGGAGCCGTCGCAACTGCGCAAGACCTTCACCACATGGCGCAGCTCGATGTGGGCTGGCACCTTGTCGGGCTGCGGGTCAGCATGTTGGTACACCGCTTTTGCCCTGGCCGACGTGGCCCTGGTGCGTTCGGTCGGACAGATCGAGATCGTCTTCACGGTGTTGTTCAGCCAATTCTATCTGAAGGAACAGTTAAAAAAAGGTGACATGGCGGGTTTGGTGCTGATCGTGGCTGGGGTTTTGCTGGTTGTTTTGCGACATTAACCGGGTTTCGGACGGTGCGGAGGCAGTGGGGGCAGCCGCAACGTTAATATTTCATTATTAATACATAAAGCACCCATTAATTCTCATATATTTGGCTAAAGTATTAAGTTTGATACGTTTTAGGGCCGGATAATCGCGAATAACGCTTGTTGCTTAAAAAGTTGGATGCCAATATGTTTTGAATATCAAATTAACTCCAGCGCGCCGGGAACCGTCATGCCCCTGTCCGACACCATTCAAGCCGCTACCCGAGCTGCTCGCCCCGGGGTTGGCCGCCTGCTGGTCGCCGCCACTCTGCTCTGTGGTGTGGGTGGCCTCCAGGCCGCGCACGCCAGCAACATGGTGCAGGACTGGAACAACGAATTCCTGCTGATCACGCAACAGACATCCGGCAGCCTGGTCGCCGGGCCGCCGGACGTCGCCCGTGAAATCGCCCAGATCGGCGCCGCCATGTCGGATGCGGTCAACGCGGCCAACGGTTCCACTTTGTCCTCCTTCGCCTACACCGGCGGGTCGATAGCCAATGCCAACGCCAACGTCGCGGCCGCGACGGCGGCCTATACCGCCCTCAACAACATTTTCAGCGATCAGGTGTGGACGACCTCGATTACCTCGCTGTCCGGCGGCGCCACGACCGGCACCTCCAACGTCGCCCTGGGGACACTCGTCACCAACGAACTCAGCACCTTTTTCGCCTCTGAATTGAATGGCCAGGGGCTGACCAGCCCTGGCACCACCTGCGCGTCGTCCACGACGGCGCTCTGCAACGGCTACAACCTTGGTCTCGCCGCCGCCAACGCGGTGAACAGCTCGGCCGCCTTCAGCCCAACGGGTTCCGGCGCCGTCGCGTCGATCATCAACGGACTAACTCCCCAGACGCCCGTCGGATCGGGCACCACGCCCGGCGTCTATGTGCCGCCCGCCACCCGGCCTGAGATGTTCCCCACCTGGGGCGGCACCACGCCGACCGGCATCTCCAACAGCCAGCTCAGTTCGGCTCTGACAACGATCAGCGGCCCGCCCGCCCTCAATAGCGCGGCTTACGCCAAGGGCCTGCTGCAGACCGAGTGCCAGGGCGCCAGCGGCGGTTTCGCCAGCTTGCCGGCGAATATCCAGTCCGCCTGCACCGCGGCCGGCTTCGTCCAGACCAACGCCAACGCCACGGCAACCGCCAACGCCGCGCTGTTCTGGAACGACCCCGGCACGACCATCCAACCCCCCGGCCACTGGCTGCAGATCGCCGATACCGCGATGACCAGCCAAAACAGTAGCCTGCTGCAAAGCGCGCAATTGACCGCCCTGCTGGGCGAGGCGATGAACGATGCCGGCATCGCCGCCTGGAGACAAAAATATATCACGAACCTCTGGCGTCCGATCACCGCGATCAGGAATTGCGACACCGGCGGAACCGCGGCCGGCACGGTCACCTGGAACAGCAACTTCACGACCTGCGATACGTCCTGGAATTCTCTGATCGCGACGCCGCCGCATCCCGACTATCTCGCCGGCCACCCGGCGTTCAGCGGCGCGGCGGCGACCGTGCTGGCCGACTTCTTCGGCACCGACAACGTCAGCTTCGCCTCCACATCCAACTATTACTGCAATGGTGGCGGCTCGACGGCTCAGTTCGACGCGAACAACCTGTTGGTATCCTGCACCGTCGGCGCGGTGGTTTACCATGTGTCGAACGCGGCGGACTGCGCCGTCATCGTCAATGGCGCGAACAGCAACGGCAGCCCGCTGATCTGCCCCATCGTTGAAAACTTCAGCAGTTTCTCGTCCGCTTCCAGCGGTTTTCTGGGGTCTGAATTCAGCCGGGTGGCTGGCGGTATCCACACGCCGTTCGCCGTTATCGACGCGCTGACCGTCGGCAACGTCATCGGCCAGGCACTCGCGTCGAACGCCGGTCTGATCGATGTCGTGCCGGAGCCTTCAAGCCTGTCGATCTGTGCGGTGTCCCTGCTGGCCCTGACCCGCCTGCGCCGCCGACGCCAGGCTGCCCGGGCCTGACGGTCAAAAGCCTGATCGTTTCCTATCGGCCGGCGCATGCGCCGGCCGATTTGTTTCTTCAAGCCGGCGGAAAAATGGCAAGACCCCGTGTTGGTGCCTGAAGCAGGCATAGGCCGTCGGTATCCGATCGGACAAAGTCCGTAATTGTACGAAATCCTATTTATTGCTGGATCGATTTACCGTTCTCGTATAATTTATAGTACACTCGCGCGTGCGACTACCGGTAGAGAATGAAGATGTCCCTGGCCCAAGGCCTGGACGCGGCTCCAGGAGCCAGCGATTCCAGCGAGACGCCGACGCCGCCAAAGGCTGCACTCGTACCGCCGCCTGGCAGGCGAAGCGGGTTCGGCCTGCGCCTGCATCATCTCTTGTTCATCGCTTTCACCATCATCGCCGGCGTGCCAATCGCGGTGCTGGCCTTGTGGGAAGGCAACACCTCGTTTCAGAATGAACTCGACTCGGTTCGCGAACGCCATTTGCTGGTCGCCCGCAACCTGACATCCACCATGTCGCGCTACGTCAGGGACGTGGAGGCGGTGTTCGGACTGGCGTTCGAAAGCGGTGCCCTGGCCCGACCGGTCGCCGGCATCAACGACCTGCTGATGTCGCTGAACGTGATCCACATCAGCATTATCGCGCCGGATGGAACGACCGAGGTCACAATGCCCGGCCTGTCCAGCGATCAGTCTGGAGGGTTGCCCGCACCCATGCTGGCGGACCTGCGGTCGCTGGCCGCCAATGCAAGGGGCCAGATCGCGATCAGCAATCTTTACCACGATCCGGCGGGTCTGCCGGTCTTCTACCTCGTCAAGACCTTCCCCGCCGGCCGGCTCGGTGTCGGTATCGTCACCACCAGCTATCTCGTCTCTCTCCAGCAGGCGATCGCATTCGGCGACCATGGCCATGCCGTCATGGTGGACGCCAAAGGCCAGGTCATCGCGCATCCGTTCAAGGACTGGGTCGCGGCGTCGCGCGATATTTCCGGCGTGCCGGTGGTGGCCGCGATGCTTCGGGGGGAAACCGGGGTCGGGCAATTTTACTCGCCTGCGTTCAACGACAACATGATCGCCGGCTACGCCGTGGTGCCCGAAACCGGTTGGGGCGTGATGGTGCCGCAACCGATCACCGAGTTGCGGCGGCGGGCCAGCCAGGTGAACGAGATGGCGACCGTGATCGCCCTGGTGTCATTCGGCGGCGCCGCGCTCATGGCGTGGCTGCTGGCACTTTACCTTGCCCGCCCCGTGCGCAGCGTCGCGGCCACCGCCGAGGCGGTGCTGGAAGGCAACGATGAAGTCTCCGTGCCGGACTTCCACGGCCTGGTGCCACACGAAATCCGCCGCCTGGGTGCAGCCTTCAACACCATGCTGGAAGGCCTGCGCCGCCGAGCGGCGGAGACACGCCAGGCGTTGCGCCAGGCGGAGACCTCCAACGCCGCGAAAACCCAGTTTCTCGCCAACATGAGTCACGAAATCCGCACCCCGCTTAACGGCGTGGTCGGCATGATCGAACTGATGCAGCTGACCGAAATGTCGCCCTCGCAGCGGCGCTATGTCGAAACGGCGACGCAATCCAGTCAGGCGCTGTTGCGGCTGATCGACGATATCCTCGATCTGTCGCGCATCGAGGTCGGTCGCCTGGAACTGGAGCGGACGCCGTTCCATCTGCCGTCGCTGATCCACGATGTCCGGGTGTTGTTCGGCGACCAGGCGCGTTCGAAGGGCCTGATGCTGCAAACATCGGTTCCCGATACGCTGAACGTGATGCTGGTGGGCGACAAGCACCGGCTGCTGCAGGTGCTGACAAATCTGGTCAGCAATGCGCTGAAATTCACCGCGGAAGGCAGCATCACGCTGCGCGGTTCGGTGGAGCGGGAGATCGGCACCGCGCTGCGGATACGGTTCGAGGTTTCGGACACCGGCATCGGCATTCCGGCCAGCAAACAGGACATCATCTTCGACGCCTTTACCCAGGCGGACAGCTCCATGACCCGCCGCTATGGCGGCACCGGCCTGGGACTGTCGATCGCCCGCCAGCTTTGCAACATGATGGACGGCGATATCGGCGTGGAAAGCGTTGTCGGGGTCGGATCGACCTTCTGGTTCACCGTGCTGATGGACCACCAGGCGGATGCCGCTCCTGCTGCCGTGCAACCGCGGACGCCGCCGGTTCCGGCAAAGCACCCGGTTGCGGCGCCGGCCGCCGCGACGGAGGCCGCGCCATCGGCGTTCGTATCCCCCGCCAGCCGCGATTTCCGCGCCGCGCTGAAGCGTGGCGGGCGGGACACTGTGTCGATCCTGCTGGTGGAAGACAATCCGGCCAATATGCGGGTGACCCAGGCGCTGCTGGAAACCCTGGGCTGCCATGTCACGCCGGCCCGCAACGGGCTGGAGGCGGTCGGCGCCTACCGCGACTCCACATTCGACCTGGTGTTGATGGACTGCCAGATGCCGGAGATGGATGGCTATGAGGCCACCAGAGCCATTCGTCAGATCGAAGGCTTCGAGGGCCGGCGTACACCGATCGTCGCACTCACGGCGCATGCCATGGAAGGTAGCCGTGAGGCGAGCCTGGAAAGCGGCATGGACGACCAGATCACCAAACCGCTGACCATGGTCGCGCTGACCGCGAAGCTGCTGGAATGGCTGGTCCCGGCCGAACGAACGCCCGCGTAGGTTTCGCAGGACCTCTGGCGTCGGGCCATGGCGAGGGTTGCGGGTAAACCCCGGCCTTCCGACATGGAGGTTGCCTGCCCCGACCGCCTGTGGCATCGGCAGCGCTTCCTGCAAAGTGGTCTGACCCCGTGACTGTTTCCGATACTCCGTTCCTTGGTTTTGGGTTCACCTTCGCCGATCTGGCCGCCCGCGAAGGGCTGGTCCGTTTGGACAAGCGGTTCCTGGACTCTTTGGCCGGGGACGACCCCGACCTGCATCACCGGCTGCTGGCCGCGCGCGCGACGCCGGACGCTCTTGCAACTCGCGACGAGTCGGATCTCGTGGTGGCGCTTGGCCCGCATGTGGACGCGTTCGTGGCGGCATTGTTCGACGTGGAGGCGCAAACCGGTGCGTTGGCGCGAGAGACGCTTGCGCTTGCCCCGATCCATGCCTGCAAGCGCCTGTTCGTCCAACGCCAGGCGGTGAAGAAATACCCCGATCCCGGCGATTTCGACGGATTGGCTTTACGGGCGGCACTGGAAGCCCGCATGGGCGCAAAGCTGACCGAACAAGCCTTCGCCACCCACGTCGCCACCTTGGAAAGCGACAAGGAGGCGTTGGACGAAGCGTTGCGCTACGCCGCGTGGGCAACCCTGACCGCCGGCGGGAGAGCGTTCCACCGCGGCGGCACCCTGTTCCGCGTCCCGCAACGGGTCGATCCGCAGCATCTGGTGCCGGTGGAAACGATCGAGCGCGACGGCGTCACCATGCTGCGCCTGCCGGAACATGACTGGCGGCATCGCGAGGGATTCGCCCTTACCGATCCCGGCATGGACACTCAGCAGGCGCTGGATCAGGTCAACTACTGCATCTGGTGCCACACGCAGGGCAAGGATTCCTGCAGCACGGGATTGAAGGACCGCAAGACCGGCGGCTTCCAGAAATCGGTGTTCGGCGTCACTTTGGCCGGCTGCCCGCTGGACGAAAAAATTTCTGAAATGCACACACTGCGCGCCGCCGGACATGTGCTGGGGGCCTTCGCGACCATCGCCATCGACAATCCGATGATGGCGGCGACCGGTCATCGCATCTGCAACGACTGCATGAAGGCCTGCATCTACCAGAAGCAGGAAGCCGTCGATATTCCCCAGGCCGAGACAAGCATCCTGAAAGACGTGCTGGCGCTGCCCTGGGGCTTCGAGATCTACGCCTTGCTCACCCGCTGGAACCCGCTGGACATCCGCCGCCCGCTGCCGCGTCCCGATAGCGGCCGCAAAGTGCTGATCGTCGGCCTTGGTCCCGCCGGCTTTACCCTGGCGCATCATCTGATGAACGACGGCCACACCATCGTCGCGGTGGACGGATTGAAGATCGAACCGCTCAGCATCGACCTGTCCGCCCCGGTACGCGATGTCGAGACGTTGTTCGAGAATCTCGACGACCGCGTTATGGCCGGTTTCGGCGGCGTGGCCGAATACGGCATCACCGTTCGCTGGAACAAGAACTACCTGAAACTCGTGCGCCTGCTGTTGGAGCGGCGGGTCGGACACTTCGCGCATTTTGGCGGCATCCGGTTCGGCGGCGGCGCCACGTTGTCGATGGACGATGCCTGGGCAATGGGTTTCGACCACATCGCGCTGTGCATGGGCGCCGGCAAGCCGACCGTGCTGGACATTCCGAATGGTCTGGTGCGGGGGGTGCGACAGGCCTCCGATTTCCTGATGGCGCTGCAACTGACTGGCGCGGCGAAGCAGTCGTCCATCGCCAACCTGCAGCTTCGCCTGCCGGTGGTGGTGATCGGCGGCGGGCTGACGGCGATCGATACGGCCACGGAAAGCCTGGCTTACTACGTCCGTCAGGTGGAGAAATTCGCCCTGCGCTACCGCACGCTGGTGTCCGAGCAGGGCGAAACCACAGTGCGTGCCCGTTGGAATCCGGAGGAAGCCGAGACCGCCAACGAATTCCTTGCCCATGCCGCCGCCATCCGCGCCGAACGCGATGCCGCCGAGGCCGGTGGCCGGACACCCGCTCTGGCCGCTTTGCTGGACACATGGGGGGGCGCCACCGTCGCCTATCGCCGCCGCCTGGTGGACAGCCCGTCCTACACGCTTAACCACGAAGAAGTGGCCAAGGCGATGGAGGAAGCCGTCCGTTTCGCCGAGGGCCTGACCCCGGCCGCCGTCGAAACCGACCGTTTCGGCCACGCTGCCGCGCTGCGCATGACCCGCTCCGACGGTTCGGAAGTCACGCTTCCGGCCCGCGCCATCCTGGTCGCGGCCGGCACCCAGCCCAACACGGTGCTGGCGCGCGAAGACCATCGCATCCAACTGGATGGCCGCTACTTCCAGGCGGTGGACGAAAACGGCGTCAAAGTGGAACCGGTGCGCG
>JAYUEJ010000737.1:0-3328 GCA_043739265.1 Rhodopila sp.
GCGAAGTTGTTGCCATACCGCTTGAATCCCTCGGCGAAGGCCGGGTCGGACCCGACATGCAGCGCCACCGCCATGAAGCCCAGCAGCGCCAGCAGCCCCAGCACCATCGAATAGGCCGGCAGCAGCGCCGCGTTACGCCGGATCGCGACCGGGCTGGAACTGCTCAGGATCGCGGTCAGGGAGTGCGGGTACAAAAACAGTGCCAGCGCCGAACCCAGTGCCAGAGTCGCATAGATGCTGTAGGCACCATAGGTATCGCCCACCGGCGCCGCCAGCGTCAGCTTCGCCACCGGAACCGCGGCGAAGATCGGCCCGAACCCGCCCAGCTTCATCGGCACCACCACCGTGACGGCGATGACCACCAGATAGATCAGCATGTCCTTGACCACCGCGATCATCGCGGGTGCCCGCAGGCCCGAGGTATAGGTGAACGCCGCCAGGATCACGAATGCGATGATCAGCGGCAGATCGCCGATCAGCCCATCGCCCATCACGCCCATGGCGCCGATCACCACCTGCATGCCGACCAACTGCAGCGCGATATACGGCATCGTCGCGACGATGCCCGTCACGCCCACGGCCAGCGCGAGCCACTTGTTGCCATACCGGCCCAACACCACGTCGGACGATGTGACATAGCCGTGCTTGTGTGCCAGCGACCAAAGCCGCGGGAACACCATGTAAAGCAAAGGATAGATCAGGATCGTGTAAGGAACCGCGAAAAAACCCAGCGCGCCGGCGCCGTAGATCAGGGCAGGGACCGCGATGAAGGTGTAGGCGGTGTAAAGGTCGCCGCCCAGCAAGAACCAGGTGACGAAGGTGCCGAACCGGCGGCCGCCCAGGCCCCATTCATGCAGTTCGGTCAGGTCTCCGGCACGCCAGCGCGCGGCCATGAATCCCAGAATGGTGACAAAGATAAAGAGCGCGATGAAGACGCTGAGTGCGGGCCAGTTCATAGCGGCTCCTTAATGTTCGACTTTATAGACGATGCCGGCGATTGCCGCGGACAGGATCACCCACACCAACTGATACCAATAGTAGAACGGAAATCCGAACAATTCCGGCGTCAGGCGGTTGTAGGACGAAACCCACAGCATCGCGATGAACGGCAGAACGAACAGGATGCGAATCCAGTGAGCTTTTGGTTCGGGTCCGGGCGCGGGCGCCATGAACGGTGTTTCCTTCCCTGATCGTGTCGGCTCTGAAAGGGCCATGCCCGGCGCTTCAACCAGATATGTCGTTGCGCGTCAATTGGTTCGGCATGCCCGCGCCGGTTCCGCGCCGCGGCTACTGATGGCCGATGCCGCCAGTAGCCGCGTCAGCCTTGGCATGGTGATCCTCTGCGGCGTGCAAAACTTCGGTTACTACGGCGTGATGATCCGGCTGCCCAACTATCTCGGCACCCGGTTTCACTTCGGCCTGACACGGTCGGCGACATGGAGCGCGGTGACCATCTCGGGCATGGCGATCGGCATCTTCGCCTTTGGCCAGGCCGCCGACCGCATCGGCCGCCGGCCCGCTTTCCTCTCCTGGATGCTCGGCGCGGCGATCATGGTGGTGGTCTATTCCCGGCTGACCGACCCGATGGCGCTGCTGATCGGTTACGGCGCCGGTATGAGCGAACTGTATCCCACCGCGGCCCGCGCCACCGCGCAGAACGCGCTGTTCAACATCGGCCGAGCCATCGGCGGCTTCGGGCCGGTCGTGATCGGAAGCATCGCCGTGGCGCACGGGTTTGAAACGGCGGTCGCCCTGTCGGCCGTGCTGTATGGACTGGACATCCCGGCCATGAGGCAGAGAGCATGTCCGAACCAGCCAAAATAAGAATTGCTGACGGTGTCGCCGCATAGTGGACCAGGTAGTATAGTCCACTTAGGAGAGCCACATGCCGATTGTGCCGGATCACCCAACTGGTATCGCCGTGATCGTGCCGATCGATCATGAACCGCCCGAGCTATGGGGTACGATGCGCGGCAGCGTCACGGTGTCGCCTGACACCGATATCACCGCGGGTACGGACGAAATCTGGGACGCCGAACGTTAAGGGTTTCTTAACCGGACGCCATGATCATGACAGGCTTGTCGCTTCAAGGTCCCGTTATGGATCGTCCCGTGTCGCTCGATACCTGTGCCGCGATCTGGTTGATGGATGGAGCACCGCTGTCGCCGGTCAGCCGAGACGCTATCCGAACCGCCCAAAAGGCACATCTTGGGGTGTTCGTCTCGCCGATCTCGGCGTGGGAGATCGCCACGCTCCTGCGGAAAAACCGCATTCATCTCAACCGCTCGCCCGAGGTGTGGTTCGACACCTTGTTGGCATTGCCGGGTATTCCCCTGGCTGAGCTAACGCCGGCGGTATTGATCGCCTCGGCTTTGCTGCCCGACGATGCACCGCGCGATCCGGCGGACAGGATCATCGCTGCCACCGCCCGCGCGTTCGGCTACACGGTGATCACGCGGGGCGCAGACCTGATACTCTATGGAGCGGCGGGTCACCTTGAGGCCATCGTATGTTAGCCGGAAGGATACAGCGCCCGGTAGCCGCGGCAACCCGGACTCCCGGGGTGCCTGATGTCGGCTTCCATCCCAAAACGAACGGTCGGGTTCGGGCCGTATCCGTGAGGATTTTTAATTACTCAATAGTATAACGGCGCCTGTAGCCGTTACCTCGAACGAAGCAGTCCCCCGGCCGTGCGTGAAAATGCCGAACGCCTGGAACGCACCGCCCCTATCACTCGATCGCTACTCGCACGGTACTGCTGCGGCCCGTTATGCTCGTCGCCGTCAACACCAACGCATGCTGCCCGGACGCGCCGATCCGATCGGGCGGCAACGTGAAAAATCCCTGATCGTCAACCGCCACGCTGAACGCCGCCCCGCCGTCCAGCCGCACCGACACCGCCGTTACAGGCGACAGATTATCCAGCGCGCACCCCACAACCACGCGCGGATTGTGATTAGCCATCGGCACCGAACGGTCCACCATCATGATGACCGGACCACGATCGTCGGTCGTCCGCTCGAAAACCGCCATCGTCCAGGCGCCGACCGATCGGCCCGTGGTCAGACCATCCGCGTTGTCGAATCTGAAATGAATGCCGCCATATACACGACTGTCCGCCGCCTCTTCCGCCGCCTGCTGGAAGTTGGTGAAATGACGCTTCACGCCCGGCAGGTTGGCGTTGGAGAACGTGAACGGACGCGCGCCAAACCATGCCGTCAGAACCGTCGCCGCCGCCCCGCTAAAACTGGAGTGGCCAGAGACGTAGCCGGGATGAGCGGGCGTCTCCAACAACGGCATCCAGTCCGGCATTGCCGCCTCCCGATC
>JAYUEJ010000738.1:0-3320 GCA_043739265.1 Rhodopila sp.
AGGGCCGCGAAGGGCCACTGAGAAATCGCCGCCTCCGACGCAGTGGCGCCACAAGCGGCGCCATAAAATGCTTCCAACAACCCCGGACCGCTGTTTCAAGCCACCGCTGCGGCAATCCACCGCGATCGCCAATCCAAAATCGCTGGCCGTCAGGTCCCGAAGTGCAAGCACAGCGAGTCTCAGTGGTCTTCGTGGTCCTCCGGCTTGCCTCCGTGTTAAAACTGAAAACCGAATGAACGAACGCGCGATTTGCACGTTCCCCTTGGCCGGGACACCACGCTTGTCACCCCGCCCATGCGGCGATCGCGCGGCATGTCATTGATCAAGGCTGATACAGACCAGGTGGCTCGCTCATAAATTCATGGCAGGCACCAACCGAGACCTGCCCATCTGGCGGGACTCCCCCCGCCGGTCGTAACGCACAGAACGGTGCGTCCTGCGAGAACTGCCTGCTTCACCCGATTGCCCTGCACTATCACGCCGCCGTGCTTGATTGTGGTCAATTCCTTCGGCTACAGAAGCCGCCGGATAGAATCCGTATCCGTGCCACCACGCCGAGGTTTTTATGTCCAATTCAGCGATGTTGACCGGATCGGTTGTTGCCGAACAGCCCGACGGCTCGGAAATCATGTGGGCACTGCGATCGACGCCGCTGCTGCGCGATCTCACTGACCCCGTCATGCAACGGCTGGCCGCGATCAGCAAGATCGTGATCGCGGCAGAGGATGTCGAACTTTACCAGCAGGGCGAGGTCGCGAATCGGCTCCTGATCGTGCTGGATGGACAACTGGCGGCCTTCAGCGCCGCGGCCAACGGCACCACGGCGGTGGTCGAGGTCATTCATTCCGGCCAAACCGTTGGCCTGGCGACCTTGCTGGCTCGCCTGCCGCGGTTGATGGGTGTGCGCACCGTGACCCGCAGCCGCCTGCTATCGCTGGACGCCGAGGGCCTGCTTGCCCTGGTCGAGCAAGAGCCAACGCTGGTGACCGCGTTGCTGCGGGCCGAGGCCAATGAGTTCCGCGCACTGGTCCGCCAGGTGTGCGATCTGAAACTGCGGACGACCGCGCAACGGCTGGGATGTTATCTGCTGTCGCTGTCCACCGAACAGCAGGCCAACGCCACCGTCATGCGGCTGCCTTTCGACAAGCGGCTGCTGGCCGCTCGGCTTGGCTGCCGGCAGGAAAACCTGTCCCGCGCCTTCGCCGCGCTGCGCGGCTTAGGGGTAGAGACGCACGGCGCCCGCGTCATCCTGCACGACATCGCCAGGTTGACCGCGTATGCGGAACCGGATGAGGCATTTGTTTGATCCATCAGGCGGCGGTGATCTCCGCCCACAGTTGGTCCGCCCCGGCCTGAGCCATGTGACGGCCGAGCAACCGGTGCCAGGTTGCGTCCTTGCCGAACTCATCACGCCAGGACCATAGGCGGCGGGTGAGGAAATGCAGGTTGTGTTCAAAGGTGAAGCCGATCGCGCCATGCACCTGATGCGCGATCGCGGCGGCGATTCCCGCGGCTTCACCCGCACGGGCTTTGCCGGCGGCGATCGGCAGGATTTTCATTCCATTGGCAACAGCGTCGGCCGCCAGGTCGGCGGCGGCAACCGCGGCGGCGGTCTGCCCTGCCAGGACCGCCAAATTCTGCTGAACCGCCTGGAACTTGCCGATCGGCCGGCCGAATTGCACCCGGTCCTGAGCATACTGCGTGGTCATTTCGGTCAGCCGGGTCAGTGCGCCGGCGATCTGCTGCGTGCGCATTGCCGCGCCGACGCCGATCAGGTCTGACGCGGTCACCTTCGTCGGGCCGACCGCGATCGCCATGCCGTCGAACCGCACGGTATCGCGGGGTTCTCGGGCGACATTTTCTCCGGGTTCGATCGACCAGGATTGCTTGCCGATCAGGACCACCCGGGAGTCCGCCAGGATCGCCAGACAGTCCACATTCCTCGCCCAGGGGATGCGCGTAAGCGTGCCGGACACGTGCCAGCCGCCGTCAACCGCGGTCAGTACGACGTTTTCGCCTTCGCGGACCGGGCCGGCGGTCAGCGGTCCATCCGGAATGTCCAGACCGGCACCGGCCAGCAACCAGCTCGCCAACATCGTCTCCGCCAGCGGCAGCGGCAGCGCCCTCGCACCCGCGACCTGTAGCAGCGACAGCGCATCGGCCACCGGAACCCCGAAGCCACCGGCTGCCTCCGGCACCAGCGCCCGGTGCAGTCCGGCGTGTTCGATCGCCGCCCACAGCGCGGCTGGCCAGACCCCCTGATCGGCGGCGCGCCGGGTCGCGGTGTCGCAATGCGCCTGGAACAGCCGGTCAGCGGTTTCCCGCAGCATGCCGCCGATTGTGTCGTCTGGCATCATCGTCAGGCCTTTCCCATGGCGCGCTGTTTCCACAAGGCCCATGGCCGATCGACCAGCCCGTCATTGGTCCTGGCCGCCGCCGCGGCTTCCTCGGCGTTGAGGAAAGTCGGGGTACCGAGCTTCATCGCCTCGGCCTGCACGCGTGCGTTGACCTCGGTGTAAACGGCGCGGAACACCACATGGCGGATGGACTGCGCCACGGCGACGGACCCGTGGCCACGCATCAAAAGGATGGAGTGGTTGCCCATCGAGGCTGCCAGGGCGTGACCGAGCCCGGGGTTGCGGATCAGCATGTCGCTGGCGGGGCCGGCGGTGTCGCGGATTTCAAACACCGGGGCGCCGGTGCCCAGGAAGCCGGCGATATGGTTCATCGGCTTCAGCGGCACCGCCGTGTCGGCGAACGGGAGGACCGCAGGCGAGTGACTGTGCACGATCGCGATCACGTCCGGACGGGCCTTGTAAAGTTCGCCGTGGATAAACCGTTCCAGATAGGACGTGCGGCCGTTCGCATCCACGGGCGTGCTGTCCAGATTGTATTCGATGATGTCGTCGCGCGTGACCAGGGCCGGCGCCATGCTGCGTGACAGCCAATAACGGTTGGGGTCCGTTTGATGGCGCACGCTGACATGGCCGAAGCCATCGACGACTCCCTGGTCATACAGGATGCGGTTGGCGGCGACGAGATCATCCAGCAACGCAACGTCGGCTGGGCCGGCGGACGCGGGCGGGGTTTGCGCGAAGGCGGCCACCCCGGTGCCGAATACGGCGGCGGCCGACACGGCGGTCGCAAGGAAGCCGCGTCGGCCACGCGATGCGGGTCCGCAACACAGGCACATGGACATGGACGACTCCCTCGGGTTTTGTTCTGTCTAGCCGCGGATCGCCGCAAAGCCAATAATGAGCGGGCGAGGAGACCATCGATGCACGCACCGGATTCCCATACCATCAAAGCCGCGGTCCAGG
>JAYUEJ010000739.1:0-9972 GCA_043739265.1 Rhodopila sp.
AGCCGCCTACCCCCACCCCATCGACCGATCCACCGCCTTGTGCCACGACCCCGCCAGCGCCGCCCGCCGATCCGGGTGCATCGCCGGAGTCCACCGTTCAGCCTCCGCCCAGTTCGCCCGCAGATCGTCCAGTCCGGCCCAATATCCCACCGCCAGTCCGGCAGCATAAGCCGCACCCAACGCGGTCGTTTCGATACACGATGGCCGCACCACGGGCACGCCCAACATATCCGCCTGGAACTGCATCAGGGTGCGGTTGACCACCATCCCGCCATCCACCCGCAGTGACGCGCCAGGTATCCCGCTGTCCTGTTCCATCGCCCGCACCACATCCATGACCTGATACGCCGTCGCCTCCAGCGCCGCCCGCGCGATGTGGCCGGCGCCGGCGAACCGGGTCAGCCCGGCGATCGTCCCGCGCGCATCCGCCCGCCAATACGGCGCATACAGACCGGAGAACGCCGGCACGAAATACACATCCCCGTTGTCGGGAACGGACAGCGCCAGGGCCTCGACATCGGCGCTGTTCTTGATCAGCCCCAGATTGTCGCGCAGCCATTGCACCAGGGCGCCGGTGATCGCGATGGACCCCTCCAGCGCGTAGGTCGCCGGCTGGTCCCCGATCTTCGCCGCGACGGTGGTGAGCAACCCGTGTCTCGACGCGATCGGCTCGGTTCCTGTGTGCATCAGCAGAAAACAGCCGGTGCCGTAGGTGTTCTTCGCCTCGCCCGGCCGGAAGCATGCCTGCCCCATCAGTGCCGCCTGCTGATCGCCGAGTATCCCGGCGACCGGCACCCCTGCCAGCGGCGCTCTAGCCTCACCATAAACGCAGGATGACGGCACAATCCGCGGCAACACCGAGCGCGGCACGCCGAACGCGGACAGCAAGCCGTCATCCCAGTCCAATGTCGAAAGGTCCATCAACTGGGTTCGGCTGGCGTTGGTCACGTCGGTGATGTGCAGCCCGGTCAGGTGCCAGACGATCCAACTGTCCATGGTTCCGAATGCCAGATCGCCAGCCAGCGCCCTGGCGCGCACACCCGGCACATTGTCCAGCAGCCAACGCAGTTTCAGCGCGGAAAAATAGCTGGCCAATGGCAAACCGGTCTGGGCGCGGAACCGGTCCTGGCCGCCATTTCGGGAAAATTCGGCGACCAGCGGATCGACGCGGGTGTCCTGCCAGACCAGCGCGTTGTACACCGGCTCCCCGGTCTTCCGATCCCACAGCAGGGTCGTTTCGCGCTGGTTGGTGATGCCGACCGCCGCCAGATCGGCCGGTTTCAGGTTGGCGGAGCGCAGCGCTTGCTCGATCACCGTTATCGTATTGTCGCGGATTTCGATTGGGTCGTGCTCGACCCATCCAGGTTTGGGGTAAATCTGCCGATGGTCCTTCTGCGCCATGGCGATCGTGTTGCCGCCGCGGTCGAACACGATGAAGCGGCTGGACGTGGTGCCCTGGTCGATGGCGCCGACAAAGCGAGTCATGGCGTTTCCCCTTTGCGCCATCCTGCCGCACCGGCCGCAACCCGAACACCCCATCTTGCCGACACGCTCGCCGCGGCCTTCACTGTGGCGAACACTCTGGAGTCTCTATCATGGCGCAACGGTTTTCAGGACGCACGGCCATCGTCACCGGCGGGGTTTCCGGCATTGGCGCCGGGGTCGCCCGCCGCCTGTCGGCCGAGGGCGCGACGCTTTCGTTGTGGGACATGGACGCGGCCGGCCTGGCGCGATCGGGCGCCGCCCATACCGTGACGCTGGACGTGACCGACCCGGACGCTGTCCACCGCGCGGCCGAGTCCGCCGCCGCCGCGCTGGGGAAAATCGACATTTTGGTTACCTCGGCCGGCATCACCGGACCCAACCAAACGACCTGGGACTATCCCGTTGCCGCCTGGGACCGGGTGATCGACATCAACCTGAAGGGGGTTTTCTACTGCTGCCACGCTCTGGTTCCGTTCATGCGGACCAATGGCTATGGGCGGATCGTCAACATCGCCTCGATCGCCGGGAAGGAGGGCAACCCGAACGCGTCCGCCTACTCGGCGTCCAAGGCGGGAGTGATCGGGCTGACGAAATCGCTGGGCAAGGAACTGGCGGCGAGCGAAATCCGCGTGAACTGCGTCACTCCGGCGGCGGTGAAAACCCCGATCTTCGACCAGATGACGCAAGACCAGATCGACTGGATGCTGTCGAAAATCCCCATCGGCCGGTTCGGGGAAATCGATGAGGTGGCATCGCTGATCCTGTGGCTGGCGAGCGAGGAATGCAGTTTCTCCACCGGAGCGGTGTTCGATGTGTCGGGCGGCCGAGCGACGTATTAACGGAAAGAGTTGATGATGATCTCCGAAGATATTTGTTTCCTGCCGGCAACTACGCTGGTTGAACTGATCCGCACCAAGCAGCTTTCCCCCGTCGAATACATGCGGGCCTTGCTGTCGCGCATCGAGGCGCACAACCCGAGAATCAACGCCTTCGCCCACCTTGCCGCCGACCAGGCGATGGACGGCGCGCGGGCGGCGGAAGCGAAACTGATGTCCGGCGACCGCATCGGCCGGCTGCACGGCGTGCCGGTCACCATCAAGGACCTGGCGATTACCAAGGACATGCCGACCCAGCAGGGCAGTTTCATCTACCAAGGCCACCAGCCGGCTGAGGACGCGCCGATCGTGCCTCGTTTGCGCGATGAGGGCGCCATTATCCTTGGCAAGACCACGACCTCGGAGTTCGGCTGGACCGGCGTGTCGCACTCGCCGTTGACCGGCATCACGCATAACCCGTGGAAACACGGTTTCAATGCCGGCGCGTCCTCGGCCGGAGCGGGGGCGGCGGCGGCGGCGGGGTTCGGTCCGCTGCACCAGGGCAGCGACGGGGCCGGCTCGATCCGCATGCCGGCGCATTTCAGCGGCGTATTCGGGTTGAAGCCAAGCTTCGGGCGGGTGCCGAATTACCCGGTCAGCACCGGCGACATGACGTCGCATAACGGCCCGCTGACGCGCACGGTCGCGGATAGCGCGCTGTTCCTGGAAGTGATGGCGGGGCCGCATCCGCTCGATTACACCACCCTGGAGGCCGGTCCCGCTGCGTATCAGGTTCGGTTGCATGAGGGCGTGAAGGGCAAGCGCATCGCCTTCAGCCCCGATCTGGGACACGCCCGGGTCGATCCCGATGTCGCGGCGCTGGTTGCAAAAGCCGCGCGCCGCTTCACCGAACTGGGCGCCATCGTGGAGGAGGTCGCCACGCCCTGGGCCGCACCCGGTCCCGAACTTGCCCGGTTTTTCTGGTCCGCCCATTTGACCCGGCTAAAACCCCAATTGGAACAATGGGAATCCCGCATGGACCCGGGGCTGGTCGCCTGCATCAAGGCCTCAACCAACGTCTCAATCTACGAATACCAGGCGGCGCGCGAACGAAAGATGGCCTACATCGCCGCGATCCACCGTTGGTTCGAGGGCTGGGATTTTCTGCTGACCCCCGCCGCGTCCGTCGCCGCCTTCCCGGCCGAGAAACTGATGCCCGACCATTGGCCGCATCACGCGTGGGACTGGATGAGCTGGGCCGAATTCTCCTACCCGTTCAACATGGCCTGGAACCCGGCCGCCAGCGTGCCGTGCGGTTTTACCGCCGACGGTTTGCCGGTGGGCTTGCAGATCGTCGGCAAGCGGTTCGACGATTTGGGTGTGCTACAGGCCTCGGCTGCGTTCGAGGCCATCCAGCCGTGGGCGGACAAACGGCCGGTCCTGGCCTGACATCCCATGTTGGAAGCCGTGCACGCCTTTCTGCTCGGTTTTCCGGCGCTGTTTTCCATCGTCAACCCGATCAGCGGCGCGTTTTTCTTCCGGAGCGTGACCGCGGGCCGCACACCGGAAAACCGAGCGAAGCTGGCTCGGGCGGTGGCGCTAAATTCGCTGGGCGTGATGATGGGCGCGCTATGGGCCGGGTCCTACGTGCTGGCGTTCTTCGGCATCACGGTCGCGGCGTTGCGGGTTGCCGGCGGACTGGTGTTGGCGCTGAGCGGCTGGCGGCTGCTGAACGCCCCGGAAACGCATGAGGAGCGGAAACAGGAGCAGGCCGCCACGGCCGAGGGGGTTGAGGATATCGCGCTGTTTCCGCTGACGATTCCGCTGACCACCGGGCCGGGCACGATCTCGGTCGCGGTCGCGTTGGGGGCTGGGCATCCGCGGCCGTTCGCCGCATTGGGATGGTTTTTCCTGGGTATGACCGCGGCGGCGGTGGCGATGACGGTAACGATCTGGGTCACCTACCGGTATGCCGACCGGCTGACTCACTTCATGGGACCGACGGGGACGCGCGCGATTACCCGGATATCAGCGTTTTTGTTGCTGTGTATTGGGGTGCAGATCCTGATCACCGGGGTGGAGGATGTGCTGGGGCCGCTGCTGGCTGCGCGGTGAGGGCATAATTTTCGGCCATCGCACCGTCACGGTTCGAGTCGCCCGTTGCGTCGATTTCCCGCGTCGGTGGCCGGCCCGTGAGCACTTCATGGATGAGGTCGCCCAGAGCGGCAATCCGGATCTCGGCATCCCGGCGTTCGGCTGGCGGCAGCGTGCGGAGGCTGTCGATGAGATCCGAGGACTCCGCGATCATCGCCTTCGCTCGCAGCCGCCGAACCAGCCGGTTGGCGATCGCCGGATCCGTGGCCGCGGCAGTGGGTTCCGCCGGCACTTTGTCGGTAGGCTGTTCGACGGGGTGCAGCAGACGCGCATCGGCTTCCGCGGTCAGGAGCAGGATGGCCGCGTCGTTCATTAACATGTCGGGTTGCGGCGGCCCATCCTGTTCCAGGGGCGTGTCGTTTTCGGCAACCTGGACTGGTGGTTTGGGTTCGGCGACGCTTTCGGCATGAAACACCACCGGCGCGGCGTCGCTGTTTTGGCGCAGTGCCCGCCGGTTCTGTTCGACGGCGCGGTTCAGGCTGATGGCGTTGCCCCGCAGGCGCAGCGTCACCGACACGGACAGGTCATCCGTCATCGAACGGCAGAGCGAGTCCACGGCGGCGAGGCCATTGGTAATGACCTGGGTGACCGCGATCAGGTCCATGTGGTTGCGGGCCCGGAAGTCGTCGATCGTTTCCACCGCTGCCATGCGGGCCAGGCCGATGTCTCCGCCGGTCACGCCGAGGAAGATCGGGGCGAGGATGGTGACGACGAGGTTCATCAGGAAACCGGAGGCGTGGCGGGGGCTGGTTTCGGTGAGGCTGATGGTTTGGGTCATGCCGCATTCTCGCAAAAAATTATGCGGAAATGCTATCTTAGGTTGTAGGATTTGTCAAGCAATTTTTCCTAGTTTGGAGGTGTGACAGTCAGACAGGTCGTTTGTCATGGGGACTCCTCGGCTGACATTTGACTGGAGCGTAGGACACAACGCCCCTATCCTTCCGTCATGGAAGACAATCCAACCCTCGCCCCTGCTGGCTGGCTTGATGTTCTTACCGAAAGCGATGTCGACGTCGCCGCCGGGCAGATCGTCCCCGGCACGGTTATCCACCGAGGGCTGCGCGACAGCATCGCTCGGATTCAGGCCAGGCGAGCCACTCATCGGGGGCAGTTCCATGCCCGAATCGAACGGCCCGACCTGAAGGACCGCGAATAAGAAGAATGGTTGACGACTCGCCCGAACGGATTTTGTAAGCTATTCAGTAGAGCTAAACGTTGGAGGCGCAGATGGTAAAGCTTTGATCGAACGATCCAGCGCGCTACGCTATGAAGGCACGGAAGGTCGTCCTGAGCGCGTGGACCAAGAAGCCTTATTCATGCAACCGCTGATGGAGAAAATCCAAACATTGCCGCCGCACCGGTTGGTCCAGGATTTCGTGGATTTTATTCGAATCCGCGAACGGAAACCCGCCCTGACCCATGATGCCGCCACCTCTAGTCTGCCGGCATTCGCCGCTGTCGGGAACAATCCAGAAGACGACGTTACGACGCGGCGTGAATTCGGTGCAGTTTGTCCTGGTGCCGTTCCCATTTACAAACCAAGCCGCCTCCAAGAAGCCTGGCCAAAGCTATAAAGACGTGAAGCTTGACCCTCCGTCGTATTTTACCCCGTCCGCGCCGTGATGGATCGGCTTGTCCGAGCCATCAACCCTAACCTATGAAGGGATTTTTGTTAGGGCGGTCGGTTTCGTATGTGCGTTCCGTTGACGCGACGGACGAGCGCCTAGGCGCGTGCCGATCGAAGGTATAGTGATACCATCCTCAGCATGATTTCTAGGATGACGCATATGACCGACGCCGATCCACTTCTCCGAATCCCCCGCCTATACCATTTCACCGATCGTCGGAATCTGCCGCTCATACGGCAGCGCGGCGGTTTGCACCCTATGGCCGATCTCAAGCGTATGAACGTCGCTGTCCCTGCCGCTGGCGGAAATGAATGGAGCCAAGACGCGGACGAATATAAGGGGATGGACAAATATGTCCATCTCTGTTTCCGTTCTAACCATCCAATGGAGTATCTGGCGAGACAAGAGGGCCGAATCGAGGATAGTATTTTTCTTGAAATACACCCCGCTGTTCTACAGTTCAAGGGTGTCGCATTCACGGCGGATGTTTCAAACAAATCTGGTGTTATTATACATAATATTGCCGACGCCAGTAATTTGATCGACTTTGAGGTATTATACACCAGAACGGATTGGAGTGACGCCTCGATTCAGCAGAGGCTAAAGCAAGCTGAAAAGTGCGAGATTCTCGTTCCGCAGTGCATACCCCTCAACCTTATAAGGAATCTGCCCAATGGCTGAACGTCCGATCTTCGTTCCCGATCAGGACGCCCCAGGGCTTGTCCGCGAGATATCATTCAGCATCGCGTGGGCTGGTGGGTTCGCGCCCGTTCAGAAGAAAAAAAATATACAAGCACTGCACGCGGCCGCCGCCACTGGTGGTTTTGAAGACGTGCTTGAGATTTCGACAAAGTCGGATGAGAAGCTAGGGCAACGCTTAAGCGCCTTTAGCCTCACTTTCCACAGCGAGCAGCTAGGCGACATCCCTTTGGAGTGCGCCTATCAAGGCAGCAAGGTGTTTGAACGGGGCGGCCCCTATACCGATCTATATGATGTCGATGTGAGGACCGCGAAGCGTGATCCTCGATTACAAGAAACGGGTAGGCTCACCGGGTTTCTGTTCGAAGGCTTCCGGTTCCCACTTGAGCCAAAAACGGTCTTTTACGATTGGCTATATATCAACACAATATTCCCCCATCGGGAATGGTTGCTGAGTCGTCTAGACAAATATTCAGGCTTCTCAGACATCGAGTTTAATCCGAGCAAATCTATCAACTGCCAAGCGCGCGCATGCGCGTTATTCGTGTCACTCATGCACTTGGACGTGCTGGATTCCAGCATTCAATCGCCCGAAGATTTCATCATTCTAATGAGGAAACACGTCCGCCGGAAGGACGCCGTTAGGAGTGTATCCCAAGCCGATCAAACGCATTTCTGACGCAGACTTGCCGGGAGCGAGCCGGACGAGGGACGGAATTTATCGACTGAGCGCGTCTTTCGGCATATAGGGCGCAGGACAGGGTGGAACGATGAGTAAAACAACCTTCGAAATCGAAGTTCAGGATGACTATCTTCAACGCCTAGCCCAGGTTCAAAAGCCGATTCTTGCGGTTGCCGAATTAATTTGGAACGCGGTCGATGCCGACGCCGACCGCGTGGATGTTATTCTACTGGATGACTCCCTCGGCGGTATCAGCGCCATTGAGGTTGCCGATAACGGCCATGGCATCCCCTACCAGGACGCAAGCAAGCTGTTCTCCCGACTTGGCGGTTCGTGGAAACAGGGCGGCCGGCAATCTCTGGAAAAGCACCGCATGCTTCACGGCAAGGAAGGCCGGGGACGTTTTCGTGCCTTCTCCCTCGGGCGCGTGGTCGATTGGGACGTTTGCTACCAGGACGGCGAGGCGCTCCGTCGTTACCGCCTGTCGATGATTAAGGATCGCCTGAAGCGGGTCGAGTTGAATGGCGAAACGCCTGCCGCCCCCGGCCACAGACGGGGCGTCACGGTAAGCATCAGCGAATTGGTCCAGCAGCCGCGTTCTTTGCGCAGCCCCTCCATTGCCGATGAGCTTGCGCAGATATTCGCCCTTTATCTGCGGCAATATCCAAGCGTGAAGATCGTGTTCGCCGGCACGCTGATTGATCCCAGCGCCGTTGAAGAGCATGTCGCGCGTTACGACCTACCCGATATCACGACCCAGGACGGAGAAACCTATCCCGCCAGCCTTGAGATCGTGGAATGGCGCATGCGTGCCGAGCGCCGCCTGTTCTTCTGCGATGCCCGTGGCTTTCCGCTCGACGACGCAACACCCGGAGTGCAGGCCCCAGGCTTCAACTTCACGGCGTATCTGAAGTCGGACTATTTTTCCAAGCTGTTGGCCGAAAACCGGCTTGAAATTGCCACCCTTGACGGCCCGACCGACCAAGCCCTGAACGCGGCTAAGAATTCCATACGGGATCATTTCCGCAGGCGTGCATCCGAAAAGGCTGCCGGCCTGGTTGCCGAGTGGCAACGGGAAAAGATCTACCCTTACCAGGACGAACCCGAAGGCGTCGTCGCCGTCGCCGAACGCCAAGTGTTCAACGTCGTCGCGCTTAGCGTGAACCATTATCTACCCGCCTTCCAGGGCGCCGACGAAAAGACGAAACGACTTCAACTTCGGTTGCTCCGGCATGCGATCGAGACCGCTCCGGCCGACCTGGCGCGCATTCTCAACGAGGTTCTGGACCTGCCCACCGAGACGCGGCAGGAGTTGGCGGGCTTGCTCGATCGGACCACGCTAGCCGCGATCATCGGCGCGTCGAAGATCGTTGGCGACCGGCTCAATTATCTTCGCGGGCTGGAAACCCTGGTGTTTGATGAGGACTTCCGCGAGAAGTTACGAGAGCGCACACAGTTGCACCGCATCATCGCTGAAAATTCCTGGATGTTCGGCGAACAATATCACTTGTCGGTCGATGACCAGTCGCTCACGGAGGTTCTGAAAAAGCACATCAGGGCGCAGGACCGGGAAATCCAGATCGACACCCCCGTGCAGCGGCTTAATGGCACGCGTGGCATCGTCGATTTGATGTTCTCTCGCAACATATCACGCGCTGGCTCCGCCGAGCGCGAGCACCTGATTGTCGAACTGAAGCGACCAAAGGTACCGATTGATTCCCACGCAGCAGACCAGATTGAAAGTTACGCCCTTGCCGTCGCTGACGACGAGCGGTTCAAGGACGTGAACACGAAGTGGGTGTTTTGGGCAGTTTCTAACGATGTGACCGAGCAGATACGCCGCCGCTCGACCCAGGCCAACCGGCCGCGCGGGCTGCTTTACCAGGACGACAAGGACCGGATTACAATTTGGGTGAAGACCTGGGCGCAACTGATCGAAGAGTGCCGTGCACGACTTCGGTTCTTTGAGGAAAAATTGCAATTTACCCCGGACCGTGATTCGTCGTTGGCTCACTTGAAAGCTACTTATTCGAGGCACTTATCTAATCTCTTTTCGGCGCAGGTGGATGCCGAATAGGACGTGATAGTCCCGCTTGATGCGCCGGCATGCTAACGCCGCCATGTGCTGTAGGAACCTACCACAAAGATCATCGGGCTGGAACGCGGAGCCAAGTACCCCTAATAACAACTCGTCATGGAAGACATTCCAACTCTCGCCCCTGCTGGCTGGCTTGATGTTCTTACCGAAAGCGATGCCGACGTCGCCGCCGGGCAGATCGTCCCCGGCACGATTGACCACCAAGGGCTGCGCGACAGCATCGCTCGGATTCAGGCCAGGCGAGCCACTCATCGGCAGCGTGGTGCGACCTCGGGCCTTTGATCGATTACGCGCCGCAGACCACCCGACAGGTCGCCCGATTGGCCATACAATCCGCGTGCTCGATGGTTCCGTAGCAGCCTGTCGAGAATGGAGGGTAGGTCGGCTACCCGGTCGTTACCAAATAACGCC
>JAYUEJ010000740.1:0-3312 GCA_043739265.1 Rhodopila sp.
CAGCGGGACCGTGCCGAACCATCTCGGAAAACAGCGTTGCGGTATCGGGGTCCATCGCCGACAACAGCCCAAACAGCACCGCGCCCGCGGTGGCGGCCCCGAATGCCGAACCCAGCGATCGGGCGAACTGAACGGATGCCGCGGCGGCGCCGAGTTGGCGTGGCCCGGCGGCTGCCTGCACGACGATCTGTGCGGTCAGCATCGCCGATCCTTGCATCAGTCCACCCAGCGCCAGCAGCCAGGACAATTGCGTCCGGCTGAGTGACGGCGCCCAGATCGCCAGGACGATCAAGGTCGCGGCGGTGATCGCCAGACCCACCGCCGGGAAAATAGCGACCCGTCCGGTGCGCGAGATCAGCCAACCGGTCACTACCGAACCCGAACTGACCGCTCCGGTCAGCGGGATCAGCAAGATCCCCGATTGTGCCGGCGAGGCCCCGGTGACGATCTGCAGGTAGATCGGCAGGAATGTCATCATCGCCGTCAACGACGCGCCCGAACACGCCCCCATCACGGTCGAGCGCCAGAAATCCGGAATCCGCAGCAGCGGCAGTGCCAACAGCGGCGCCGATACGCGTCGCTGCTGCCACAACAACGCAGCCAGCCCGACCCCTGTCAGTACCAGCCATAAGCCCAGTCCGGGAAGCGCCGCGACATTCAACCTTTGAAGCTGCGATACCATCAGCAAAAGCGGCACGATGAACCCGGTCAACAGCACCATGCCCATCAGGTCGAACCTGGCCGTCCGGCTGCCGCGAACGCCGGGCGGCAGCCGAGCAACCAACAGCATCGCGACGAGACCGATCGGAAGGTAGGCCAGGAAGACGGAATGCCAGCCCCAGGCCTGGGTAATGAACCCGCCCATCACCGGCCCGATGGTGGCGCCGGCCACGATGTTTGCCGACAGATAGCCCTGGTAGGTGCCCCTTTGGCGCGGCGGCACGTTCTCCCCCACCAACGCCTGCGCCAAGGTCATCAACCCGCCGGCACCCAGCCCTTGCAGCACCCGGGCCGCCAGCAGGATCCCGAAGCTGGGGGCGAGCGCGCACAGGCCGGAGGCGATCATGAAAATACCCAACGCGATCATCATCATCCGACGGCGGCCGAAGGCATCGCCCAGCCGCCCATAGGCCGGCGCGGCCACCGTGCTGGCAATCAGGTTGGCGATCACGATCCAGGATAAATGTTCGACTTCGCCAAAGGAGGCCGCGATCGCGGGCAGGGCGGTCGCCACCACCGTCGCGTCGGCCGAGGACAGGAACACCGGCAGAATGATCGGCGGCACGACCCGGCGGAACAAATGGGCCGACGGCGGCACATCGGGTGCCTCGTCCAGCGATGCCGGCGTGGTCATGCTGGGTGCGCGGCGCGCAAGCCGCACCAAAACGAAGTCATTCGGTGTTTCCGGTTTTCCTTGATTTCCAGTAGTGGCACGGACGAATCTCGCGCGCCATGCCCGGCGGGTCGATGGCAGGGCAATCGGGTGATTTCCCCGGGCCATCGGGTGAAACAGAACGTTGGAACGCCAAGGACACCGCATTCGCCGCCGAATACCGAAGCGTGCCTGGCTTAAACCGGTCCCCGGGGCGCCGGAGCGCGTCTCTGGACAGCCACCCCCCTGCCACTGTACCGCTGGCGCCAACAATCGCCTTGGGGACCGTCGATGCTCACCGTTAAGCCGCGCGTCCTGGCGGGCGTTCTGGGCGTTGCACGCCTGCTGTCGCTTGCGGTGGTGTTGCTGCCGTTCGGTGCGCGTGGCGCCAGTCCGGAAGGCGGTACTTCGATCTATCATGGGCTGCGCTACGACGACGACTTCACCTACCTGGCCGATCCGGCGAAGGCGTCCGACCCCTGGGACATGTTCAAATATATCCGGATCGGCGATGGCCAATACGGCGCCAGTTTTCTCGGCCTCGGCGGTGAGGTGCGGGAGCGGTTCGAGGCTTACCTCAATCCCAGTTTCGGCATCAAAGCGCCGCCGAGCAACGGGTATTTGCTGCAACGGCTGCTGCTGAATGCCGATCTGCATGTCACGGACTATGTGCGCTTCTTCGTGCAACTCGGGGAGTTTGATCGTCTCGGCAACCGCGGCGTCACGTCCACCACGGATATCGACCATCTGGAACTGACGCAGGGGTTCGTCGATCTGCGGCTGCCCTCGCCGCTGGGGGATGCGCCGGTGGTGCGCGCCGGGCGGGAGGAGTTGCTGTTCGGCTTCCAGCGGCTGATCGCGGTGCGCGAAGGTCCCAATGTCCGGCGCAGCTTCGACGGCGTGCGCTTCACCGATCGTTGGGGCGACGTGCAGATCGACCTGCTCGCGGTTCGCCCGGTCGGTAACAGTATCGGCGTGCTGGACGATCACACCAACATGAAACAACTTCTGTGGGGTGGTTACTTTACCGTTCCGGTCGGTTCGGTGATGAAAGCCGATTTTTATGAGCTGAACTATGAAAACACGGCGGCGCGGTATCGCGGCCTGGTTGGGGTGGAGCAACGCCAGACCTACGGCGTCCGGTTGTTCGGGGCCGCCGATGGGTTCGATTGGAATGGCGAGGTCGCGCTGCAGGCTGGCTCATTCCGCAACAAAGACATCCGCGCCAACATGCTGGCCGGGATCGCCGGCTACACGTTTCACGGCGTGATGGGGGAACCGCGGATCGCGATCGAGTCCAACTATGCCAGCGGCGACGACAGTCGCGGGTCCGCCATCGGCACGTTCAACGCGATGTTTCCCCGGCTGCCCTACTTCGCCGAGACGTCCTTGCTGGTGCCGGCGAACGTGTACAATGTGCGGCCTGTCGTGGCGTTCAGGCCGGCGCCTGACGTTACCGCAACGTTCGGTTGGGACACGCTGTGGCGCGCATCCAGGACCGATGGGCTGTACAGCAGCGGCATGGTCCAATATGCCAATACCAACAAGGTCAGCGGCGCCAGGATCGGCACCGAGCTGTCGGCCGA
Source organism: Rhodopila sp. (assembly GCA_043739265.1). GTDB lineage: Bacteria > Pseudomonadota > Alphaproteobacteria > Acetobacterales > Acetobacteraceae > Rhodopila. Next base: position 2,959 of record JAYUEJ010000740.1, read on the forward strand.
TATACGCTGGCGGGTCGATCAACATTTGCAGGTTGGCGCCATCGCGGCGGAGTTCCTGTCCGGCCCGGCGGTGCAGCAGGCGTTGGGCAAGAACGTGACGTTCCTTGTGCTGTTCGGGACGTATCGGTTTTGATCGGGTTCGAGCGCGGTGCGCCGGCCGTTCCGCAGGGCAGTCGCATTTGAACCGCCGTGGCTGGATTCAACCAATCCCTTGGCCGGCCCGATGCTCAATCAGCCTCCGTTCCTGACGTCTTGACGACCATGGCGTTCCAACTCTGTTTTTTCACCCGATTAGCTGGTTCAATCCGGCGGCGGACTTGAACAATCCGAGAATGTGCGCCACATCATTCGATT
>JAYUEJ010000741.1:0-3310 GCA_043739265.1 Rhodopila sp.
GGTTCAGTCGGCTCGTTTTACTGGGCCGGTGCCTATGGAACCACATTTTATGTTGATCCGAAGCAGAAGATGATCATTATCATGATGATCCAGGTTCCCGGTCCTCAGGGAGGGATTTACCGGCGCGCGATCCGGTCGCTCGCCTACCAGGCGCTGACATCGCCGGACTAAGACACCATCAAGGTGGAAGCTGTTTTGATCGGGTTTTAATCAAGTAACAAACGGAGGTAAACAATGTCCAGACGCCTGTTCCTGGCCGGACTCGCCGCCGCCTGCCTGCCGGTCCACGCCCGCGCCGCCGAAGACACTCCCGGGGTGACCGCCACCGAGATCAAGATCGGCAACACGGCCGCGTATAGCGGCCCCGCCTCGGCCTACGGCATTATCGCCCGCACCGAAGCAGCGGTCTTCCAAATGATCAACGACCAAGGCGGCGTCGGCGGGCGGAAGATCGTCTATGACTCGCTGGATGACGGCTACAGCCCACCCAAGACGGTGGACCAGGTGCGCCGCCTGGTGGAAGAGGATCAGGTGGCCTTCCTGTTCGCCACCATTGGCACGCCGTCCAACACGGCGATTTCCCGCTACACCAACGCCAGGGGCGTGCCGCTGATCTTCCTGGGCAGCGGCGCCAACAAATGGGGCGACCCGAAGAACGCCCCCTGGGTGATGGGCTGGCAACCCAGCTACCGCACAGAGGCGCAAATCTACACGCGGTATATCCTGCGCGAGAAACCCGACGCCAGGATCGCGATCCTGTATCAGAACGATGACTTCGGCAAAGACTATCCAGCCGGCGTGCGCGATGCCCTCGGCGCCGACTTCGACAAAAAGGTGGTGAAAGTCGTTTCGTATGAGGTGACGGACGCCACGATCGATTCGCAGGCGGTGGCATTGCAGGCGTCCGGTGCGGATGTGCTGATCACCGCCGCGACGCCGAAATTCGCCGCCCAGACCATTCGCAAGATCGCCGACCTCGGCTGGAAGCCGCTGCATTTTATGACCAACGTGTCCATCTCGGTGGCCTCGGTCATCACCCCGGCGGGGCCGGAGAACGCGCGCGGCCTGATCAGCGCCGCCTATCTGAAGGACCCGACGGATCCAAGCTGGAAAAACGATGCGGGCATGAACCAATGGCGCAAGTTCATGGCCAAATATATGCCCGATGCCGACCTGACCGACGGTGGCCCGGTGTTCGGCTATGGGGTCACGATGGGCCTGTGGCAGGTATTGAAGCAATGCGGCACCGATTTCTCTCGCGCCAACATCATGAAGCAGGCGGCCAGTCTGCATGATTTGGAAATCCCCGTGCTGTTGCCGGGAATCAAGGTCAACACCAGTGCGACCAACTTCCATCCGATCCGCCAGATGCAGTTGACGCGCTGGACCGGGCAGCATTTTGGGTTGTTCGGGAAGGTGCTGGACGGGGAGGCGACGTAGAGCGGAGCGCAATACACGCCGCCGTTTGAATGTGGTATCTCCGTGGGCATGAGCATGGCGCAGCACAGGCCGACGACGGTGGACGAATTCCTGGCGTGGGAACGCCGCCGGAAACCGACGACTGAATGTCAGGCGGTTCGCTCCGGTCCAGCACCCCATGACAAACCGCCCGCCAGGGTCTAGCCTGTTTCCCCAATGGCACACATCAAGATCCAGACCGAGGATTTCGACGTCGGCGCGGAGATCGCGGCGCTGACGGCCGGCCGCGCCGATATCGGCGGCATCGGCTGCTTCGTCGGCACCGTGCGCGACAACGGCCAATCCGTCACCGGCATGACCCTCGAACACTATCCTGGCATGACCGAGCGCGCGATCAGGCGAATCGCCGAACAGGCGGCGGAGCGGTGGCCTCTGCTGGGATGCACCGTAATCCACCGGGTGGGGCCGCTGCTGCCGGGCGAGAACATCGTGCTGGTGATCGCCGCGTCGTCGCATCGTCAGGCGGCGCTGGACGCGACGGCGTTCCTGATCGACTGGTTGAAGACCAAGGCTCCGTTCTGGAAACGAGAAGACAAGGCGAACGGCGACGGTACCTGGGTGGATGCGCGCGAGGAGGATAACGCGGCGGCTTCCCGCTGGGGCTAACCCCGCTGGAGCAACAAACGGAGGGACGGCAGAATGACAACAACACTGCCCATCGATCGGATGATCGATACCGAACGCGGCACGATCAGCCGGGAAATCTTCGTCTCGCCCGAATTCCATCGAGAAGAACTGGAGAAACTATTCACCCGCGCATGGCTGTTCGTCGGGCACGAAAGCCAGATTCCCAATCCCGGCGATTTCTTCGTGTCACGCATGGGCGAGGAATCCGTCATCCTCTGCCGCGACACCCAAGGTGCCGTGCATGTATTCCTCAATTCCTGCCGGCATCGCGGGATGAAGGTGTGCCGGTATGAATCCGGCAACACCTCCCTGTTCGTCTGTCCGTACCACTCCTGGAGCTACACGACGGACGGCAAGCTGCAAGGCGTGCCGCTGTATCGCGTGCTGTATGAAGGGCAGTTGGAGCGCAACGAGTGGTCGCTGATCGAAACCCCAAAATTGCATGTGTACAAAGGCACCGTGTGGGCGTCGTGGGACCCCGCGGCGCCCGGCTTCATGACATATCTCGGCGACGCGGTGGATCATCTGGATCAGGTGCTGGACTGCCGCGATGGGCGGCCCGGCGGGTCGGAGGTGATTGGTATCCACAAATGGATATTGCCGGCCAACTGGAAATTCGCGGCGGAAAATTTCCTCGGCGACACCTACCACAATCCATCTCATCGCTCTGTCGATATGATCGGCATCGGACCCGGGGCGCGGGCCGGGCAAACCGGTCGGCGGGATAACGAATACAACAAGGGCCAGCATGTCTGGGCCAGTTTCCCGGCCGGTCACGGCGTTCATAGCGTCTGGATGCCAGAGGATTTCGAGTACCAGCCCTCCTATGCGCACTATCCGCTCGTCGATGAATATTTCCGGCATTGCTTTTACGAACGCAAAAAGCGGTTGGGGGACAAAGCGCGGATTATGCCGTTCACCGGCAATCTGTTTCCGAATACGTCGTATCACGGACGCCAGCCGCGCGGTTTGTGCGTGTGGCATCCCCACGGCGCGACCCAGACCGAAGCCTGGCGGTTTTTCCTGGTCGATGCCGACGCCCCGGCGGAGGTGAAAGATGTGCTGCGTCGTTTCTATATGCGATACGCGGGTCCGGCGGGGATGACCGAGCAGGATGATATGGAAAACTGGTTGTATGCGACGGCGTCCAGTACGGGAACGATCGCGCGGCGGTATCCGTTCAACTACCAGCAATCGATGGGCG
>JAYUEJ010000742.1:0-9940 GCA_043739265.1 Rhodopila sp.
TCCCGTATCTTGAGCGTCATCCTGGGCAACCGGGTGTACGCGACAAAGTAGGACTTCGCCGATTCCGGTCATGGCGAAGGTGGTCTATCGCCTGAGCGCCAAAACGATCCGGTTGGTGTTCGTGCCGCCGCGATTGTTGTTCACGCCCCAGCAATTCGCGGTTTTGGTGAAAATCTGCTGGTTCACCATCACGCCCAAAACGTCGAACGGCAGGCCCGCGATCGCCGCGGCGACGTGGCGTTCCAGCAGCACTTTGCCGCCGCGGACCTCCCCCACTTCGAACGCCACGAACCCGCCGGGGCGGACCACGCGCGCGAACTCCTCGAAGCCGCGCCGAACGAACGCCTCCCAGGACGCGATGTCGCGGTGCCTGGCGATCCCCACATCCGCCGGATCGATACCGGCGAACCAGCAGCGCAGCCAGTTGTCGCCCTGGTAATCCACCACATCCAGGAACGGCGGAGACGTAACGATCAAATCCACCGACCCGTCGGCCAACCCCGGCGTCCGCTCCGCCGGCCCGGTCAGCAGGATCGCCGGCGGATGCGGCGGTGGCCGTCCGTCGGACAACAAACTGAGCGTCTTCTTCAGGATAATCGCCCGTACATCGCGCGGCGGCGGCACCTGGGCGCGAGCCTCGTTGATCTTACGCTGCGAACCCGCCGAAACCGCCTGATTCGGCGGCATCGTATAAACCGAAAAAAACCCCGTCGAATGGCCGGTCAGCCGGTTTATCGCAACCATCCGGATCCATGCGTCCACCGGATCGAGCGCATCGCCCAACCCCAGCAGGCAGGCCCGCAACGCGGTGATCTGCCGCAGCGTGTCGGGATGGTAGAATGCCAGCAGATCGGCCTCGGCCGGATCACCGACCCCGCACGACAGATCGATCGCCGCCAGTCTGGCGCGCACGTCGGCGACGGACGGCGGATCCAGCCGCGGCGCGCACAGCATCGCGCTCAATGGGTTGACGTCGTTCGCCGCCGGCGCGCGGCCCAGCAGCGCCGCCTGCACCGCCGTGGTGCCTCGACCAGAGAACGGATCGAAAACCCGGGCGCCCGGTTCGGTCAGGCGCTCGATGAAAAAGGCGGGAAGCTGCGACTTGAAGCAGGCGCGATAGCTGATCTCGTGGATGCTGTGACCTTGCCGCTGAGCGGCGGTCCAGAACGCGTTGACAAAGTAGCGTAACCCCGCCTCTTCCAATTCGACCGTCGGGGACCCATCGAACGAAAATTGCCGCAGCGCATCGCGGAAATCGGCGGATCTTGCTGAACCGGGCGCCGAACCGGACGCCGAACCGGACGCCGAACCGGACGCCGGAGCAAACAACGAAAGCTGGGCGCTCACCGCAGGAATGGGTTGTTCGCCTTTTCCGCGCCGATGGTCGAGCCCGGACCGTGTCCGCACAGGAACGACATATCGTCGCCCAGCGGCAGCAACTTGGTCTTGATCGCCGCGATCAACGCCGCGTGATCGCCATAGGGAAAATCGGAGCGGCCAACCGACCCCTGGAACAGCACATCCCCCACCAGCGCGAACCGCGCCTCCTGGTTGACGAAAACCAATGACCCCGGCGTGTGGCCGGGACAATGCAGCACGTCGAACCGGTGCGGCCCCAGCATCAGCACGTCGCCCTCCGCCATCCACCGGTCCGGGGTAACGTTGCTGGCCTCGAACCCAAACGACGCCGCCTGTTCGGCCATGCCAGCGAGCAAAAATTCGTCGCGCCGATCGGGTCCTTCGATCGGGATGCTGCTGCCGTACTGCGCCTGCAGTGCATCACGCAGGCCGGCCGCGCCGCCGGCATGGTCCAGGTGACCGTGAGTCAGCACGATCTTTTCGATCACCGCGCCGGTCTGCGCGATAGCGGCCAGGATCTTATCCACGTCGCCGCCGGGATCGACCACCATGCCGGCCTTGCTGTCCTCGTCCCACAGGATGGCACAGTTCTGCTGGAACGGTGTCACCGGCACGATGGCGCCGCGAAGTCCACTCATCGATTCAGACCTTTTCCACCCTTGTACTCCCGGGGCCTGTCGGTTTCATCACCGGCGCTGGGATGCTTACACCGACTGAGCGTGGCAACCTTAGCTGATCCAACGACGACCCCACCTCGCGACACGGCACTGACCCGCGCCCCGGTCAGTGCAGCTTCGGCGACTTCAAAAAACTCGCCCGATCCGCCGAACGGACACCGATTCGCTTCGGCGAGCCATCGCGCTCGATCCGCAGCCGCACTTCCGCGCCCGCGCTGCCGGACGACCAAACATGCCGCCAAAGGCCGGCCAGATCGGGGATCTCTTCGTCGTTCACGGTCAGGATCTTGTCGCCCGCGCGCACCCCCGCCTGCTCCGCCGGACCGTTATCGGCCAGCCCGCCGACCACCAGCGTGTCATCCGATTCGGTCGCATACATGCCAAGCCACGGACGCGCCGGGCGATTCACCCGGCCATACGTCAGCAGGTCGTCCATGATCGGCGCCAGCAGCCCGATCGGCACCACCATATTCATGTCCAACCGCCGACCCTTGCCGTCGCCCTGCTGCAGAATCAGCGAGCCAATTCCCATCAGTTTGCCGTCAGTGCCGATCAGGCCGCAGCCGCCCCAGAACGGATGCGCCGGCGCGGTAAAAAACGCATCATCCAGCACATATTCCCAGTACCCGGCGAATTCCTGCCGCCCGACGATGCGGGTCTCGATCGAATGATGCCGCCCGCCGCCAGCGGCGAACACCGCCTGGTCGCCGACCTTCAACCGATCTGAATCGCCCAGCTCCAACGTCGGAACATCCAGCTTGCCCAGCGCCTGCACCAGCCCGAACCCGCTCTCCTGGTCATAGGCCAGGGCATGACCCGGCACCGCCTGCCCGTCCGACGACGTGATCCAGATCGTTTCGGCCTCGGTGATCAGATAGCCGATCGTCGCGATCAGCCCGGTGTCCTTGATCACCACCCCGCTGCCAGCCCGCTCGGTACCCAGCGTATGCGCGGTGAACGCATCCTGCGGCACGTACGATTTCAGGCTGACGACAGCCTTCAGCGCCCGTTCGAGGTCGAACGAATAGTCGCCCGGGTCGGGCTGCAGATCGGCCGGGATTTCCCAGTCTTCCTTCTTCATGCCTCGACGTCTTCCCTGGTTGGGCCGTCCCTTCGGTGGCGTATCGGTCATGGTCTTATTATATCCGACCTTTCGGCGCGGCCGACAATGCCGGCAATGACAAATGCCGCCGGTCCTGGTGTTTGAGCGCGATTGACGGATCGGGTCCCGGCAACCCGGGCGTTCACGCCGTCATCCATTGCCGCCGCCATGGCGAGTCGCCTCCAACTCATCCGGCGAAAGCTGGAATCCGGCGATGATGCCGTACGCTTCACCCGATTTATCGGCCGAGACCGGTAGATCAAGTTCAATGACACCACTCGTGCCGGTCAACCGGTCCACGTTTGGCGGAAACACGAAATGCAACGCGAAAACCTGCTTGTCGCGAATCGCTTCACCCTCGGTGACCGCCAGAAACACCGACACGTCCGCCTCACGCGCCTTCATGGCCGGTCCACGCTGGATCGACAGCGTGACCTGCACCGTGGCCGGCAGCCTCGACGCGTTTCCACCGGCTTTGCAGCTTCCGTTCACCGCGATGACGCGGGCCTGCAGAACCATGTCGGTGATATCATGCGCCGAACCCGGACCGGCATAGCGAGTCAGGTCCGCCAGCGCCGGAACCAGCCGAACCGAAGGGCAAACCGGCACAAACTCATTCCGGCCCAGTCCACAGCCGGCCAATGGCAGCAGCAGAACCGGGACGCACCAACGAACGGCAGAACGCAAACAACTGGACATCGATAACTCCGCGAGGCCGAACCGGCGTTCGGCGACTCCCCCCCGGGAAAACTAAAGTGCCCGGGAAAATAAAGTGCCCGAGGGAGCAAATATCAGTGTGCCGCCCCCGGACTGGATGAGCAATCCAGAGCGAACTACAGCGTCGCGCGCATATATTGCGGCGGAACCTCGGGCTTCATACCCAGCGCCTTGGCAGCCCGAATCGGCCACGCCGGATCGGCCAGCAACGCCCGCGCCAGCAACACCACGTCCGCCCGGCCGTTCGCCACGATCTCCGCCGCATGAGTCGGTTCGGTGATCATGCCGACCGCGCCCGTGGCGATACCGGCCTGGTTGCGAATCGCCTCGGCGAACGGCACCTGGTAGCCCGGATGCAGCGATGGGATGGCCTGCTCGTGCGACAAGCCGCCCGAGGAGCAGTCGATCAGATCGACCAGCCCGGTGGCCGCCAGCGTGCGGGACACGGCGACCGTATCCTCGATCGTCAGGCCGCCCGGCACCCAGTCGGTGCAGGACAGACGCACCCACAGCGGCAGCTCGGACGGCCATTCGCCGCGGATCGCCTCGATCAATTCCAACAGGAACCGCATGCGGCCGTTCAGGTCGCCACCATACGAATCGTTACGCTGGTTGGACACCGGCGACAGGAACGAATGGCCGAGGTAGCCGTGCGCGGCATGGACCTCGATAATCTTGAAGCCGGCTTCGCGGGCCATGCGGGCGGAGTTCACGAACTGACCGATGACGTCGCCGATCTCCGACGCCGACAAGGCATGCGGAACATTGGCGTTCGGACCCGACGCCAGCGCGCTCGGCGCGACCGGGGTCCAGCCGCCGTCTTGCAGCGAAATCGGCTTGCCGCCTTCCCAGGGCACATTGTTCGAGGCCTTGCGCCCGGCATGGGCGATCTGCATCGCCGGCACCGAACCGCATTTGGTGATGACGGCGGCCAGCCGAGCCAGCAGGGCCTGGTGTTCCGGCGTGTAGAGGCCAAGGCAGTGCGGCGTGATGCGCCCGATGTCGGAAACATGCGTGGCTTCCGTAAAGACGATTCCGGCGCCACCGGCAGCGCGGGCGCCGAGGTGTTGGACATGCCAGTCGTCGCCCAGGCCATCATTGGCGCTGTACTGGCACATCGGTGCCACGACGATGCGGTTGCGGGCGGTAACCGAGCGAAAGCTGATGGGCTGGAAAAGCAGCGGCGTTGACATACGGTACGGTATCCCGATTGAACAAGAGGGCGGCCCCGGTAACTCCGGGGCTTCGGCGCGGATGCGTTGGCGGTGCATAGACCGGTTTGCCTGCAAGAGGGAACCGGGGACGAACAGCGCATCGATACTCATGGTGGTTTGCCGCTGCTGCCTGATCGTCATGGCCGGTTGAACACCGGCTCAGCCATGACGGTCAGGCAACGGGTTCAGACCAAACCGAGAATGGCTGCACCTCCAGGTTTCGCGACCGTCAGAACGTAAGGTTTCCAGCCTTGGGTCCCTGCCGTCGATCGCGCTCGGCGAACCGGCCCCTAACGCCCGGCCAGCAAACGCTCGGCAATAACGGCGACCTCGGCCATATCCTTCGCAACCGCAACGCTGCCCGCCGCCATCTCGGCCGCCCCGTACCCCCACAAGGCAAACACACAGGGCATCCCTGCCGCCGTTGCCGCCACGACATCGTTACGATGGTCCCCCACCATTACCGCCGCGTCCGCCGCCCCCCCTGCCCGTTCCAACGTCGCCCGTAAATGCGCCGGATCGGGCTTGCGCGCGGGGAAACTATCGCCGCCGCCTACCGCGCGCAGCAGCGGCAGCAACCCAACCGCCCGCAGCAACGCCCGTGCCGCCTGTTCGGGCTTGTTGGTGCAGACCGCCAGCCGCCAGCCCGCCCCGTTCAGCCCGGTCAGCACTGGCAACACACCGGGATACAGCCTGCTCTCGACAGCAACGTGCGTCGTGTAGTCAGCGGAAAATTCCTCGACCGCCGTCGCGTCAGGCACACGGTCATATGCCGCGAACGCCCGGGAAACCAACACCGCGACTCCGTCGCCGACCATCGCGGCCACCTGGTCAGGACCGAAAACCGGCAGGCCACGCGATCGCATCAGCCGGTTCAAAGCCGCCGCCAGGTCGGGGACGGTATCGACCAGCGTCCCATCCAGATCCAGCAGCAGAGTCCGAGCCACTATGTTGCACTCCGAAACGTGAATTGAACCCATATCATAACGGTGGCCTTTGACATCCATCCACCGTCACCGCTACGCCAACCACCTAGCGAAGCAGGGGCCACGCACGTATGCAAGCAACCGCCATCATCCTGGCCGCCGGCCTGGGTACTCGGATGAAGTCGTCCGTGCCGAAAACCCTGCATCGTCTGGCAGGCCGCTCCATGCTGCGTCATCTCATCGCAAGTTGCGAACGCGTATTCGACCGCATCGTGATCGTCCTCGGCCCCGACATGGACACCGTGCGCCGTGAAGCCGCACCCCATATCTGCGTCGTGCAGCACGAACGTCTCGGCACCGCCCACGCCGCGCTGCAAGCGATCGAGCATTTCGGCACCGGCCAGGTCGCCATTCTCTATGCCGATAATCCTCTTATCCGCACCGCCACGCTTCGCCGCCTGCTGGACACGCACGCACCGGATGCCCTGTCGCTGCTCGCCTTCCGCCCGGAAGACCCGGCCCGTTACGGCCGCGTCGTTGCCGACTCAAACGGCCTGGTCGAACAAATCGTCGAGTACGCCGACGCCTCCCCGGCCCAACGCGCCATCGACCTGTGCAACGCGGGCGTCCTGTGTGCCAGCGCCACCCAGATGCGCCCCTGGCTGCAAGCCGTTCGCAACGACAATGCCAAACATGAATACTATCTGACAGATGTCGTCGCCCTCGCCCGCGCCGGCAACCGTCCGGTCCACGCAATCGAAGCCCCGGCCGACGAACTGGCCGGCGTCAACGCCCGCGGCGAACTGGCCCGCGCCGAGGCCGTCCTGCAGGGCTGGATGCGGGAAGCGGCCATGGCGGCCGGGGTCACCATGATCGACCCGTCGTCGGTCTTTCTGTCCGCCGACACCCAACTAGCCGCCGACGTCACGATCGAACCAAACGTCTTTTTCGGCCCCGGCGTCACGGTGGCCGGCAACGTCACGATCCGAGCCTTCAGCCATATCGAGGGCGCCACGATCGGCTCCGGCAGCATCATTGGCCCGTTCGCCCGCCTGCGCCCCGGTGCGAAGCTGGATGAAAACGTCCACATCGGCAATTTCGTCGAAATCAAGGCCTCGCATTTGTCCGCCGGTGTCAAAGCCAGCCATCTGAGTTATATCGGTGACGCCACGGTCGGCACCGGCACCAATATCGGCGCCGGCACGATCACCTGTAATTACGACGGCACCAACAAGCACCGCACCACCATCGGCGCCCACGTCTTCGTGGGATCGGATGTCGCGCTGGTTGCACCGGTGTCGGTTGGTGATGGAGCCATCCTGGGTGCCGGCAGCGTCATCACCGACGATGTGGCGCCCAACGCCCTGGCCCTGGCGCGCGGACGCCAGGTGCAGAAACCCGGCCGAGCGATCGACATGCGCGCAGCAGCAACCGCCGCGAAAGCCGCGAAGAAGGAAACCGTCTAGATGTGTGGCATTGTCGGAGTCATCGGCGCCCGTCCCGCCGCGCCCATCCTGCTGGACGCACTCCGGCGGCTGGAATATCGCGGCTACGACAGCGCCGGCATCGCCACCCTGGTCAACGGCCACATCGACCGCCGCCGCGCTCAGGGCAAGCTGGGTAACCTTGCCGCATCGCTGGACCACAAGGCGATGGCCGGGAACATCGGCATCGGCCACACCCGCTGGGCCACCCACGGCGCGCCGACCGAGGGCAATGCCCATCCGCATGGCACCGCGCGCGTATCCATCGTCCATAACGGCATCATCGAAAATCACGCCGAATTGCGCGCCGAACTGGAAGCCGAGGGCCAGGAATTCAGCACCGAAACCGACACCGAAACCGTCGCCCAGCTCGTCGATCTGAACCTCAAACGCGGCATGACGCCCATCGAGGCCGCCGGCGCCGCGCTGAAGCGGCTGGAGGGCGCCTACGCACTGGCAATGATCTTCGCCGGCCACCCTGAACTCATCGTCGGCGCCCAGCACGGCGCCCCCCTGGCGATCGGCTTCGGCGATGACGAGATGTTCGTCGGTTCGGATGCGTTGGCGCTGGCACCGCTGACCCGCCGCATCGCCTATCTCCGCGACGGCGACTGGACGGTGGTCGATCGCAAAGGTGCACAATTCTTCGACATCGACGGCAACACGGTCGAGCGCGAGATCAAGCTGACCCGCCTGACCGGGGCCTCGATCGGCAAGGGCAATTTCCGCCATTTCATGGAAAAGGAGCTGCACGAGCACCCGGCGGTGATCGGCGACACGCTGCACCAGATGATCAACCCGGCCAGCCGCGCCGTGGCGCTGCCCGACCTCGGGATCGATTTTCGCAAAGTGACCCGCATCACCATGAGCGCCTGCGGCAGCGCGTTCTACGCCGGCCTCGTCGGCCGTTGGTGGTTTGAGGCAATCTCCCGCATACCCACCGACGGCGATGTCGCCAGTGAGTTCCGTTACCGCACCCCACCGATGCCCAAAGGCGGCCTGGGGCTGCTGGTTTCTCAGTCGGGCGAAACCGCCGACACGCTGGCCGCGCTGCGTTACATGCGTCAGCAAGGCCAACAGGTGTTGTCGATCCTGAACGTGCCGGAAAGCACCATGGCGCGGGAGAGCGACGCGGTCCTGGAAACCGTCGCGGGTCCCGAGATTGGCGTGGCAAGCACCAAGGCGTTCACCGCTCAACTTTCGGTGCTGGCCTGCCTTGCCTTGGCGGCCGGCCGAGCGACGGGGGCGATTTCCGCCGATCAGGAAGCCGCGATGACGGCCGCGCTGCTGGAAGTGCCAGGCCGGGCGGCCGAAGTGTTGGAGAATGGTGCCGCGATCCTGTCGGTCGCTCACCGCGTGTCAAAAGCCCGCGACGTGTTGTTCCTGGGCCGTGGCAACTGTTTTCCAATCGCCATGGAAGGTGCCCTGAAGCTGAAGGAAATCAGCTACATCCACGCCGAAGGCTATGCAGCGGGTGAGATGAAGCACGGACCGATCGCGCTGATCGACCCAGCCGTGCCGGTGATCGCCATCGCGCCGTCCGGACCGTTGTTCGAGAAGACGGCGTCCAACCTGCAGGAGGCGGCGGCACGCGGCGGTCAGGTGATCGTGTTCAGCGACGCGGCAGGCGCGGCTAAGCTGAAGGGCATCGCTGTGGAAACCGTGATCCTGCCGGCCGTCGATCCGTTTGTTGCCCCGATCTTGTATGCGATTCCGGTGCAGATGCTGGCGTACCAGGTGGCGGTGCTGAAGGGAACCGACGTGGACCAGCCCCGGAATTTGGCGAAGTCCGTGACGGTGGAGTGAACGAATCGTTACGCGGATTTGGCAAACCCGGCGAGTGCAGAGATCGGTACGATCGCCAAACGCCTGGCGATTCTGGAGGCCGCGACAACCCTGGCCGATCTGCAAGGGTTACCATCAAATCGTTTGGGGGCGCTCCACGGCAACCGCGACGGCCAGTGGAGCATCCGGATCAACCTGCAATGGCGTATTTGTTTCGTTTGGCCTCAGGGCGCGCCTGGACCCGGGAATGTCGAGATCGTGGACTACCATTAGACGACAGGAGAACCTGTTCATGCCGCTTCCCGCCATTCATCCGGGCGAAATCCTGTCCGACGAGCTGGCCGAACTTCACATCACCCCTACCGAACTCGCACGCCAGCTTCGCGTGCCACACAATCGGATCACCCAAATCATCCAGGGCAAGCGCGCGATCACCGGCGATACCGCCCTACGTCTTGGCCACTGGTTCGGCACCAATCCAGCGTTCTGGATGAATTTGCAAACCAGCTACGACGTGCGGCGCGCACAGCAGCAGACAGGCGGCGAAGTGGCGACTCTTCCGAGACGCGCCACGATCTCAGGCGAAAATCCGCGATCACCATAGCCAAGGCCCCACGAGCTGATGTTTTCGTCCGCCGTTAACCATTCCTTCATCAATATCCGGCACCATCCGCCG
>JAYUEJ010000743.1:0-9913 GCA_043739265.1 Rhodopila sp.
ACAATCTTCGGTATCGGCACCGGCAGCCGCCCTCCCGAAGGCCCGGTTTACGACATTTTCGAGGTACTTTGATCATGGCAACAGTTGGATTTATCGGCCTGGGCAACATGGGCGGCCCGATGGCGGCAAACCTGGTGAAAGCCGGCCACACCGTCACCGGCTATGACCTCAACCCGGCATCGCTGGCAGCCCTGGCCAAGGCCGGTGGCAAGACCGCATCCAGTGCCGCCGACGCGGTGAAGGGGGCCTCGGTCATCATCACCATGCTGCCGGCAGGCGAGCATGTGCGTGACGTTTACCTGAATCAGGGCGGCCTGATCGACGTCACCAAAGGCGGCGCGCCGTTGCTGATCGATTGCTCCACCATCGACGTGGACACCGCCCGCACGGTTTCCGCCACCGCTGAAACGGCGGGCCTGGCGATGCTGGACGCCCCCGTCTCCGGCGGCACCGCCGGGGCGCAGAACGGCACCTTGACCTTCATGGTCGGCGGTACCGATGAGGCGTTCCTGCGCGGTAAATCCATCCTGGAGGATATCGGGAAAAACATCTTCCACGCCGGCGCCGCCGGGGCAGGGCAGGCGGTCAAGATCTGCAACAACATGATGTTGGCGATCAACATGGTCGGCGTGGCGGAAGGCTTCCTTCTCGCCGAAAAACTAGGCCTGGACTGGCACAAACTGCACGAGGTCTGCGCCACCGCGACCGCCAATTCCTGGGCATTGTCCAACTATTGCCCCGCGCCGGGACCCGTCCCGTCGGCTCCGTCCAACCGAGACTACGCCCCCGGTTTCGCCGCTGCCCTGATGGTGAAAGACGTCAAGCTGTCGCAGGCTGCAGCCGAGGCAACCGGCTCTCCCACTCCGCTGGCGGCGAAGGCACTCAGCTTCTACCAACAGGTTGTGGACCAAGGCGACGGCGGCAAGGATTTTTCGATCGTCTTCCGCTGGTTGGCACAGCAAAAGCGGGAATGATCCAGGCCGGCGCTCTCGTGTCATGGCAAGGCCTGGTCGGAACGTAATCGTTGTCCGTACGTCATGGTCTGGCCCGGCCACCCACGCCTTGCGATGCTGGACGCGGTAAGGTCGTGCGTAGCCGGTCCAGTTCAAAATACAATGGGACGTAAGCCGCACCGCCTTTTGTGCGGACGGGCGAGACATCTTCGGGAGCGTAACGACAATGACAGCTACATCATTCAAGGCAGCCCGCGACTTCCTGCTGGCGCACCGCACCGACTACGCCACCGCCTATCGCGATTTCCGCTGGCCGGATCTACAAAAATTCAACTGGGCACTCGACTGGTTCGACAACGAACTGGCGCGCGGCGATACCGCCAACCAGCCCGCCCTGATCATCGTCGGCGAAGGCGCCGCGCGCCTGACCTTCGCGGAACTGTCGGAACGATCCAACCGGGTCGCCAACGGCCTCCGCGCCCTCGGCGTCAAACGAGGCGACCGCATCCTCCTGATGCTCGGCAATGTCGTCCCGCTGTGGGAGGTTATGCTGGCCGCGATGAAACTGGGCGCCGTCGTCATTCCCGCCACGACATTACTGGCCGCGAACGACCTCGCCGACCGGTTCGACCGCGGCCGGGCGCGCCACGTCGTCACCACCAGTGCGGAAACCGCGAAATTCGACGGCCTGGACACAAGCCTGACCCGCATCGCCGTCGGCGACCCGGTGGCCGGCTGGAACCGCTATGACGAACTCCTGGCCGCTCCGGCGGAATTCACCCCAGACGCCGAGACCAATGCCGACGACCCCATGCTGCTCTATTTCACCTCTGGCACGACCGCGAAGCCCAAGCTGGTCCTCCACTCCCACCGCTCCTACCCGATCGGCCATCTCTCCTCGATGTACGCCCTCGGCCTGCTGCAAGGCGACATCCACCTGAACGTGTCCTCGCCCGGCTGGGCGAAGCACGCCTGGAGCTGCTTTTTCGCCCCCTGGATCGCCGGAGCCACGGTTTTCATCGCCAACCAGGGCCGCTTCAACGCCCGCACCATGCTCGATACGATTTCCGCCAACAAAGTAACGACCCTGTGCGCGCCACCGACCGTCTGGCGTATGCTGATCCAGGAAGACCTGAAATCGGTGCAGCATAGCCTGCGCGAATTGCTGGGCGCCGGGGAGCCGCTGAACCCCGAAGTCATCGACCAGGTGCAGGCCGCCTGGGGCCTGACGATCCGCGACTTCTACGGCCAGACGGAGACGACAGCCCAGGTCGGCAATCCGCCGGGACAGCCGATCAAAGCCGGCTCCATGGGCCGCCCGCTGCCGGGCTACCAAACCCTGCTGCTCGACCCAGACGGCCACGAAGCCGAGGAAGGTGAACTTTCGCTGACGCTCGATCCGCGTCCGGCTGGTCTGATGCGCGGCTACCAGCAGGATGATGGATCAATCCTGGGCCTGTCGGGCGTTGCGTATCGCACCGGCGACGTGGCCTCCCGCGATGCCGACGGATATTTGACCTATGTCGGCCGAGCGGATGACGTGTTCAAAGCATCGGATTACCGCATCAGCCCGTTCGAACTGGAAAGCGTGCTGATCGAGCATCCCTCGGTCGCCGAGGCGGCTGTCGTGCCGGCGCCCGATCCGCTGCGCATGGCGGTGCCGAAAGCCTATGTGGCCCTGGTGGCCGGTGCGACGGCCGATCGCGCGACGGCGCTGTCGATTTTCCAGCACCTGCGCGACCGGCTGGCCCCGTTCAAACGCATACGACGGCTGGAATTTTACGAACTGCCGAAAACCATCTCCGGCAAGATCCGGCGTGTGGAACTGCGCCAGATGGAAAACCAGCGCGCCACCGCCGGCACGCGTGACCCGGCGGAGTACCGGGAGGAAGATTTTCCGGAATTAACCACTCGATAGCGGGCGGGCGCAAGGAGCCTGTCAAAGTCGTCAACGGCATGGCAACCGCCACCGCGTTTTTGGCTTGAAAACGCGGAACGCCGGCTTCATGCTGCATTGCAACACGGGTGGAAGCGTCCTTTCCGCAATCGATGGAAAGGAACGCCAGCATGCACGACCCCGATTTCTGGACCAACTGCGCCGGCGCCATGGAATTGTCCATCGAAGGCGAGCGGTTGATCGCACGAGACATCACCGACGCCCTGCGCGACATGTCGCGGCCGCCCATCCGCGCTTTTCGCGGATTATGCCGGCGACCGACGCGACCTGGACATCAGCCGAATTGAACCGTAACCGCCGGCAGCGGCGGAAACGAAACCGTCACGGTCGCCGGCCCGGTCAGCCAGACCGGAGGCGTCACGCTGCCCAGCATCACCACCTGGCCAGCTTTCAAACCGCCAAACGCGGCAGCCTCGGCGGAACCTGCCAGCCAGGCCAACCCGTTCAGCGGATGACCCAGCAGATCGGTGGTGACACCCGCATCCGCGGTGCCGTCATCCAGGCTGATCCGGCCACGCAGCGCGCCAATATCCAGCGCGCGCCAATCGACCCCATGCCGGTCCCCGATCACCGCCGCGCAGTGATACATCTGGTCCGCCAGCAGCGTCGGCGTTCCGAGCTGCTTCAGGTCGCCATAGCGGTTCTCGACGATCTCGATGCCGGCGAAGAAATCCCCCACCGCCGCCAGCGCCTGCTCGAACGAACACGGTTCGGCCGGCAGATCGTGCGCCAGCCGCACCGCGACCTCACATTCCACGCCCGGCTTGATGAAATCCGCGAACCGCAGCGCCGCATGCCCGTGATAGACGTCCGCGTCCCGCATGAAGCCGGCGATCGGGCCATCTATGCCCAGATACACCTGCATCCGCTTGCCGGTGGCACCGATCTTGAACCCAACCGGTTCGGTCGCACCAACCAGCGCCGCCAGCGCGTATTGCACGGCAGCACCCTCCGCCTCGGTCGCCGGCGCGATACCAGCGGGCAGGGGCGTTACAACCATCCGGTCCTGCCGGATTGTCCGTAGCGCCCTTGCCGCCGGGAACGGATCGAACGCCATCAGCGCCGCGAGAGCTCGTATAGCGCGACCGACGCGGCGGCCGAGACATTCAGGCTTTCGATCGCTCCCTTGATCGTCAACCCGGCGATCTCATCGCAGGTTTCCCGGGTCAGGCGGCGCAGGCCCTCACCCTCGGACCCCAAAACCAGGGCGACGCGGCGGTCGGCGAAAACCGGTCCAGACAGCGCCTTGCCTTCGGCATCCAGGCCGATGCACCAGACATTCGCTGCCTTCAGGGCGATGATCGTGCGCGCGATGTTGACGGCCCTCAGCAGCGGCATTGTCTCCAGCGCGCCGGAGGCCGCCTTGGCCAGGCCGCCGGTTTCCTCGGGCGCGTTGCGGTCCTGGGTGATCACGCAAGCGGCGCCGAACGCGGCGGCCGATCGCATGATGGCGCCGACGTTGCGCGGATCGGTGACCTGATCCAGCACGATGATCACGCCGGGTCTTTCCAGCACTGATTGCAGGCTGGGGGGCGCCAGCGGATCGGCCAGCAGCGCCACGCCCTGATGCACGATGTCGCGCCCGAGCAGGGTATCCAACCGATTGCGATCGACCCGTTCGGGGGACACGGCCCAGGGGGGCGGAAGCTGCTTGGCGAGACCGGCCTCGGCGTCTTCCGTCACCAGCAGACGGCGCAGCCGGCGGTTCGGGTTGGCAAGGGCGGCGGCCACGGCGTGGTAGCCGTAAAGCCAAAGCGTGCCCTTCGGCGAATCCGGCGAGCTGCGCGGCGCGTCGTAATCTCGCTGGCGCTGCGGTGCCACGGTCAGGCGCTGCGGCGCACCCTCACGCGGCGGACGCGGTGCGTAATCGCCCCGTGGCGCACCGGCCGGCTTAGCGCTCGGGCGAGGGCCATCGTGACGCGGTGCATCATGACGCGGTGCATCATGACGAGGGGCTTCGTGACGAGGGGCATCGTCGTGCCGCGGGGCGGCCGAGCGGGATCCGTCACGGCCCGGGCCGCTGGGACGCGGACCTTCATGGCGAGGCCCGCTGGGACGGGGGCCATCTTGTCGGGTACTGGTCGGGCGCGGCGCGTAGGGCTTCTTGTAATCGCGCGGTGCGCCGTCGCCCGACTTGCCGCCACCGGCGTAGCTGGCGCGACCTTCAGAGCGTTGCCCTCCGCCACCGGGGCCGGAAGAACGTGACGGTCCACCACCGGGACCGCCCGAACGAGGCCCTCCGCCAGGGGGACGCGACGAGGGTCCGCCGGGTCCGCGAGCGGGACCACGATCGGAGGGGGGGCGAGACGAACCGCCGGGACGATTGCTATGGGGAGGTTTCATTGTCAGGCCCCTATAGACCCAGGCTGCGCCCCTGCACAGACGGTGAATGCCTGTCCGCCACCGATCTCTGCGCAAGCGCCCGTCCCCAGCGTTGCGCGGGGATTTCCAGATACCGGTGCAGGAATGCCGCCGCCACGATCGGCAACCCGATCGCCAGAGGAATCCACAGCAGGGCGAACTGCGTTGCGTCGCCTCCCGCCAGCCAGCCCAGCGGCTGACCCAGCATTTTGTGGATCGGTTCGTTGATGAGGTACAGGCAGTAAGAGATTGCTCCCAGATATCCCATCCGGCGGCTGCTCAGGAACCGGGCGGGCAGGCAGGCGGGATGCATCTGCACCCACAGGCAGGCCGTCCATATCAGGGGAGGCAGCAGTTTGTTCGGAGTTCCGCCAATGGCGCAGACAACCAGTGTGGCCGCCAGCATCAGCGCGTAGCGGCGTACGGCGCCGGGTTCGGTTGTCACGACCGCGACGCTCGCCACCCCCAGCGCGAAGAAATGTCCCTTGTTCGGCAGGAATGATCGGCTGAACTGCCAGTCCTCGGGGCCGGTCCATTGCCAGACCAGTCCGGCCAGAGCCAGCGCGAGCAGGATGCGGCACAGGCGTCCCGCTCGGCCGCCGGTGAGCAGCGCCAGGATGTAGAACTGCCACTCGGTGGACAGGCTCCAGGCCGATCCCAGGAAGCTGACCCATACATGCGGCAGGATGGCGTAGGGGAATAGCCCGTGGGTCATCGTCAGATGCGCGGCGATTTCAGGCAGCCAGGTGTCCGGCCAGAAGGAGCCGCAGATGGCGTGCGCGGTGTCCCCGCGGCTGATCCAGGGCATGTGATCGAACCCGCAGGAGGTGGGTTCCAACGCGACCGCCAGCGCGAAGGCCGCCAGGAACACGGGAAATATCCGGACGGTGCGGGCGATCAGGAACGGGCGGGCGAGGCCTCCGGCACTGTGCAGCGATTGGGTGATCACCAGCCCGCTGAGCATGAAGAACACGTCCACCGCCGCGCCGCCGTGGGAGACGGCGGTTTGTATCCAGGCGGGCAGTGCGGCGAACGGCGCCATGTGCCCGAACAGCACATAGACAGCCAGGAGGCCGCGCAGACCGTCCAGGCTGGTTAGCCGCTGCATGTGGGTCCGTCCATGCGGGGGAGGATGGACGAAAAAGGTTAATAAAGTCTGAACCGGGAGGGGTTTTTTGGGGGCGGGATTTGTGTCGGGTCGGAGGCGGGTTACCGCCGCTCAGGCGACGCCGAACAATAACCGCTTCAGGTCGGTGCCGTTTCTCTATTGATATGGCTGCCTTGGTCCGCCCTCCCGCGACTTTCGCGACCGTCTGGGGAAAAGTCCCAGTCGGCCAAATGCGGTTCGACCCTCGCTTTCTGCAAAACCCTGTCCAGAAGCCTTGCACCCGATCCTTCGGACGCACGGTTCAAGGGGGGCTGGCTCACCATCGTCTCAAAAGCCGCATCATGAGAATATATCCCATCCGGTGAGATATTTTCAGCACTCAAGCGGTCCACACCCTTGACCGGCGCCGTGCCGGGCCGATGCGCCTTCAGCGATCCGGCATCCGGATCAGCCACCGCCAGCATGGACCGCTCGGCGACATGCAGAGTCCACGCGTCCTCGGTCGCCGCGCCGTCGATCGCCTCCCGTTTCTGGCGCAACGCCTGCACCCGCATCAGGCGTCCGTGCACCGCCAGTGACGTCCTCACCATCGATCCGTATTGCGCGTTTAGCCGCAGGACCAAGCCGATGTCGCCGGCGTGCAGACGCAGCAGCCGTAATACATCCTCGGCCTGGCCCCGGGCGGCGATGCACTGGGCGGCGAGATCGATCTCATTCGCGTTGACCGGCAGCAGCGCCGCCACCTTGGCGACGGCAGCATGGTTTCTGGCGCGGAGTGCTTCGGGCGAGTCATCAAGCGGCGGCGGCAACAGGTCCGTCAGGGTATAGACGAGCTGATGATACAGCTGGGTGGAAAGATCGACGGCCGGACGCGGCGGGGCTAAGGTTTCCATTCCTGGAATGATAGATTTATATAGGAAATAAGTCAAGGTCTGTTGCTGCTGTTCCGATCCGGGTCATCGGGTAAACCCGGGTGGCACTCGGTTTTCCGTACGGTATCGCCGGCCGAAGGGCCCGCCTGCGCATAACCGCTTCAGGTCGATGCCGTTTCCGCATCGTCATGGCCCTACCGGCTTGTCCGGAATAGGGCCATGACGTAAAAATAGTGCACTGGTTGGCTCGCTTTATTGTCGGGCGTCGCCTTAGCGCCCAAACGGGCGTTCAGAGGAGAGACACCGTTTCTCCGAAGCGGCCGTTCGCGAGCGCGAAAGCAAACGGCTGGGTTGGTTAAAAATCGGCCAGTCCGGTTTCGGGCGAGAATGAGGTCGAAGCGGACGTCCCAATGATGGGGAGATTTGGCCGATAGCTAATCGGCGGCCAATAGACAAATAGCTCTGACAAGAGCCGATCGCCTATCCTTACCCCGGGGTCAGCGCTGGTTACAGCCAAATGTGCCTGCCAACCCGCTTTGGCATGCCAGATCTACCGTTCTGGCAACGCGTGTAACAAAACGGAGGCTATGGGGTTGCATTCGGCTGAGCCTTCAATTCGCCGATCCAGTCATTCAGCACCTTGATATGGATGGCGAAATCGCGTCCCTCCTGTGGACCTCCCTTATGGACGACACCCACCACTGCGTGGTTGCCATCAATAACCGGGCCTCCCGACATGCCTTGCGCAAGCTTTTGCGTCACCTCGATCATCTGCACCGCACTCTTTATCGGTAGCGAACTTACGGTCCCGAGCCTGACGTTAATCTTGTCTCCAAGCCCATAGGACGGATACCCGACCGCCGTGACTTCGTCGCCAATGCTGACAACATGGTGCGAGCGATCCATCTGAAAATACTCATTGTCCGCAATATGGTGCTCGAGGATTGCAAGGTCGCGGTAGTTGCACCGCTCCACAACCGTAACCTTGAACTTGTTCGAAGGCTTGGTCGGATGATACACTACAAGATCGTCCACTTCGTTCACGCAATGTGCAGCCGTAACGAGTCCGACCCCCTTGAGGAAAAACGCGCTCCCTTGAGAAATGCCACCCTCGGAATCCTCGATAACCCAGACCGACCGATCCCGGATCTCAACCTTGGTGGGTTCGATCTTTATCGCCCGATCCGGAAAGCAGCGGTTGAACCGCTCGGCCATGCTTCGAAAGACCGGATCGGGTAGGCCTTTGATGTTCCCAAGCCATCCGATCTTACCACGCAGGTGGGCGGCGATACTCGCGTTGCCAGCATATTTTTCCTTAAAGATGGCCTGTGCGGCTGCCTCCCCATCCTTCTGGACCATGTATAATGCGGCGCGAATGTTCCTCACGAACTTTCGATCGACATTTAGGGCTTCATTGACTTTTAGGCCGGTGACCGTCCGGCGTGAATGCCGGTCCGCGTAATGCGCCTTTCCTGGGTTAATCGTGAAGCCGTTGGTCTGAAACGCGCTCCTCAACTTCGTCGCCAGCAGATCGGGAGGGATGGCTCCAGACGGCGGCGCGACGCCCTCGAACAGCAACGAAAGTGGTTGGTAGCTAGAGAGGGTTATATCATCGGCATAGCGCGTATAGATGCAACGCGCCTCCTTGGCGATCGCAAGCAGTTCCCGGTCCAACCGGAAACATATCATGTTCGATAGCACGGGGCTGCTCGGGGCGCCCTGCGGCAGATGGCCATTGTTGCAGCATATTCGCGCGAGGACGGTCGCCACGCGATCATCGACGCCGAGCGCTCTTAAGACTCCATAAACACGATTTTCTGTGATCGATGGAAAGAAGCTCTCGATATCAAGATTCAAAACAAAATTACTGTTAATATGAGAAATAGCATTCGTCTTGACTGAACGATCATTGACGAATCCATGTACTGGATTTCTACGCTTGTAGATCAGATTGAGCAGACTAGCAATCTTGCGTTGGACGAACTTGAGTCTCTTATCGGGCGCGCTGATAGTTCTCGTCTTGCCTTTACCTTTGGCGATGTCAAAATTTTGGTACATCCGGGCTCGATGCCACCAGATTTTTTTTAGCTCAACGGGTGACATTCCCAGATATGCCAGCAGTGCGGCTTCGCTCGCCAGTTCTGGGGGGATCTCTGCTCGGTAAGTTACGACCAAAAACGGGTTGAGCGCTGACACGAGGTCTCCCTTCCAATCACGCCAGGTCGGCCGAATTAGCCATGGCGCGTACGACTTGCCTAGACATTAGCTCTTACGCCGCAGTTGCTACAGCGCGTATGCGAGGGGAGACCTCGTAACCACAATGTTAACAGAGCGGATTCATTTTTGCTAGCCCTTCCGCGTAGGTTTCCGCTCGCCAGCCGGTCGCGCGACATCTTGAGCCATCCGAACAGTTGACGGACGCGGCTGCGCCGAATGTCTGCTTCCAACATCATTCGGTCCAGGCGCCGTCGTCCGACTAGGGTCGACATCGGGCGAACGCTAAAGCGCAGCGAACGGCAGGTTTCCTGCCCCGCACGCTCCAAACCGGCGGTTCCCGTTCCGGCCAATAGTGACCGGCAACACGAACAAGTCCGGCGGTATGTTGAACGGCGAACCTGGGTGAAAAGCGCGGGCTCATCTGGCGGCCTTGAACTAATGTCCG
>JAYUEJ010000744.1:0-9912 GCA_043739265.1 Rhodopila sp.
GGGGTGTCGTTACCCCCCGGGGTGATCGCATTTGAACTGCCGCGGCCGGGCGTTGGTTGGCTCCGGGGCCTCCCGGGCGCCGACACGGGGGGGTTGAACGCAGGATTTTACCACGGATGCACGCCAATGAACGCTGATGAGCGCGGATAAAGGCTGGCTGGAACGCTTACTCGGCTTAGGCATCCCGGAGGACACCGGTCGGTTGGGTTCATCAGCGGTTATCGACGTTGAAATGCAGGCCTTCCAAACACATGATCCATGGCAGTGGGCCCGCGGTTGCAGTGTCTGAAACCGATGACACTTCCGATGCTTGCCCTGTGCTTGCGCCCGGTCATCATTGCCCCTTGGCGTCATTGCGCGCATGGAGGGCGTTGCTGTATCGTTGGTTTTTCGCAATAGTTGGATGGTTCCGACTTGACCATCCGGCCGGTCTTGGCCACCGTTGGCGGGAATTTTTGAAAGGTTATCCGCATGGCGACCCATGAGGGCTTGCGCTTTGGTATCTTCCTCGCCCCGTTTCACCGTGTTGGCGACAACCCCACCCTGGCGCTCGGGCGCGACATGGAACTGATCCAATGGCTTGATCATCTTGGTTACGATGAAGCCTGGATCGGGGAACATCATTCGGCGGGTTGGGAGATCATTGCTTCACCGGAGATTTTCATCGGTGTTGCGGCGGAAAAGACGCGGCACATCATGTTGGGTTCGGGGGTGACCAGCCTGCCGTATCATCATCCGCTGTTGGTGGCGCAGCGCTTCGTGCAGCTCGATCACATGACCAGGGGTCGGGCGATGCTGGGCTGCGGGCCGGGCGCGCTGGTGTCCGATGCGTATATGATGGGCATCGATGCGGAACGGCAACGTGGGATGATGGACGAGTCGCTGGGTGCGATCATGGCGCTGCTGGCATGCAAGGAACCCGTCAACATCAAGACCGACTGGTTCGAGCTACGGGATGCCAGGTTACATCTGAAACCATATACCAAGGGCGGCTTCCCGATCGCGGTGGCGAGTGCCACGACTCCATCGGGCGTGCTGGCGGCCGGCAAGCACGGGGCCGGGCTGTTGTCGCTGGGGGCTGGGCTGCCGGGCGGGTCGTCCAAACTGGCCGATTATTGGAAAATGGGAGAGGCCGAGGCCGCCAAATACGGCAAGACGATGAACCGGGACAACTGGCGGCTGGTGATCAATATGCACTGTGCCGAAACCGATGAACTGGCGATCGAAGAGGTCCGCCGCGGCGAACGGATCGAGACGTTGTCGTATTTCAGCGAGACTTTGGGACGTCCGCCGATGCGCAGCGAAAACCCGCTGGCCGAAGGATTGGCGTCGGGATCGACGCTGGTGGGTTCTCCTGAAACGATTATCGCGGGGATTGAACGGCTGCTGGGATTCACCGGTGGCGGGGCAGGGGCGGTGTTGTTCCGAGCGCATGAATGGGCGAACCGGGAGCAGACGCTGCGGAGTTATGAGTTGTTCGCGCGCTGGGTGATGCCTCGGT
The DNA here is from genome assembly GCA_043739265.1 of Rhodopila sp. Taxonomy (GTDB): domain Bacteria; phylum Pseudomonadota; class Alphaproteobacteria; order Acetobacterales; family Acetobacteraceae; genus Rhodopila. The sequence continues at coordinate 1,502 of JAYUEJ010000744.1, forward strand.
TCCAGGGGAGTTTGGATACGACGATCGCGTCGCGGGAGTGGGCGAGCGAGAACCGGGCCGGGATTTTTGGGCCGTCGATGGGGGCGCTGCGGAAGGCATTTACGGATGTGGGGCAAGAGGTGCCGGATCACATGCGGATGAAGCTGCATACCGGGAAGACGGAGGGGGCGTAGGAGGCGATCGGCGCTGCAATATGGACCCGGGGCCGCGGTAGTTGAGTAGATGCCGGAGCCCGGGCCCGCGCCAGCGAAGCGGTCACCTCTCCGGCTGATCGGCGGGGTAAACGCGCAACCGTGACAGATCGAGATCGCAGGTGCCCCCGACAGCCGGCATCCACGCATGGTCCGGTCGCAGGACCTCCAGAGCCTGGCCCGCAAGCGTCAGCCGCAGCCGGCGCATCGGCCCGTTGGCATGCACGCTTTCCACCCGCGCCGGCCCCGGCCCGGGCAACAATTCAACCTCATGCGGCCGGATCAGCGCGATCGCCAGCCCGGTGGGGCAGTCGGTGGCGAATACGGCGTCCGGTAGCCCCTCGATCACCGCCAAACCGCCGGTGACCCTGCATCTCAGCCGCACGGACTCGCCCATGAATTCATGCACGAACGCGTCGGCCGGTTCGACGTAGAGCCGATCAGGCGTATCGACCTGCGCGATCCGTCCGGACCGCATCACGGCGATGCGGTCTGCCATCTCCATCGCTTCCGCCTGGTCGTGGGTGACAAAAATGCTCGTCAGCCCCATCCGGTCGTGCAACTGGCGCAGCCAAAGCCGGAGGCTTTTGCGCACCCTGGCGTCCAGCGCACCGAACGGTTCATCCAGCAACAGCACCCGTGGCTCGATCGCCAGCGCCCGTGCCAGCGCCACACGCTGCCGCTGACCGCCGGATATCTGTTCAGGAAGGCGGCCGCCCAGATCGCCGATCTGCATCAGGTCCAGCAGTGCCTGCACCCGCGACCGGATCTCGCGCCTGGCCGGCCGCCGCCCGCGGGGCATTACCTCCAGGCCAAATGCCACATTCCGGGCGACCGTCATGTGCCTGAACAGCGCGTAGTGCTGGAACACCAAGCCAATCCCACGCTCCCGCGCCGGGACGCCATGCATTGCCCGCCCGTTGATGACGATATCCCCGGAGTCAGCGAACTCCAGCCCCGCGAGCGTGCGCAACAACGTCGTCTTGCCTGAACCCGAGGGACCCAGCAGCGCCAGGAACTCGCCGTCCTTGATGGTCAGCGATACATTGTCCAGCGCCGCCGAACCACCGAACGATTTGTTTAAGCCGCGCAGTTCGATACTCACAGCAGGGCTCCGCTTCGTTTGCCGATCCGCCATTCCAGCGCGGCCTTGACCGCCAACGTCACCAGCGCCAGCAGCGACAGCAGGCTGGCGATGGTGAAGGCGCCGACCCAGTCGTAGTCATTGAACAAGGCCTCGATCTGCAACGGCATGGTCATGGTCTGCCCGCGTATATGTCCTGAAATAACGGCAACCGCCCCGAATTCGCCCATCGCCCGGGCGTTGCACAGCAGCACGCCATACAACAAGCCCCATCTGATATTGGGCAGAGTCACCCGCCAGGCCATTTGCCAGAAGCCGGCGCCCAAGGTGATCGCGGCCTCCTCCTCGGCGGCTCCTTGCTCCTGCATCAGCGGGATCAGCGTGCGGGCGACAAACGGGAACGTGACCAGGACGGTGGCCAAAATCAGGCCCGGTACTGCGAAGATGATCCGTAAACCGGCCTGATCCAGCATCGGCCCGAACCAGCCATTGGCACCGAACAACAGCACCCAGACGAGGCCGGAGATTACGGGCGACACCGAGAACGGTAGCTCGATCAGGGTGATCAGCAGGCTGCGGCCGGGGAACTGGAATCGGCCGATGCACCACGCGGCGGCTATGCCGCACACCGTGTTCAGCGGCACGCTGATCGCGGCGACCAGTAGCGTTAGCTGGATCGACGTGATCGATTCAGGGTCGGTCAGTGCGTCGCCGATCGCCCCCAGGCCATGCGAAAGCGCCTCGGTGAACACCACCGCCAGCGGCAGCAGCAGGAACAGCACCAGCAGCAGGACGGTTAGGGCGGTCAATGCCAGGCGCGTGACAGTCCGTTCCCGCGTGGCGGCGGGGAAGTCTTGGGAGACGGTCTTGTTCATCGCGCCCTCCCGCCCATCCGTTTCTGTAACAGGTTCAGCAGCAGCAGTATCGCGAACGAAACCAGCAGCATGACCAGCCCCAGCGCGGCGGCGCCCGCGTAGTCAAACTGTTCCAGCCGGATCACGATCAACAGCGGCGCGATCTCGCTGATCATCGGCATGTTGCCGGCGATGAAGATGACCGAACCGTATTCGCCCACGCCACGGGCCAGCGCCGCGGCAAAACCGGCCAGCAGGGCAGGGAACAGCGCCGGCAGCACGACCCGGCGTAACGTCTGCGCCCGCGACGCGCCAAGCGTGGCGGCGGCTTCCTCCGCCTCCAGCGGCAGGTCCATCAGCACCGGCTCCAGCGTGCGGACCACGAAGGGAAGGCCAACGAAGACCAGCGCTACCAGGATACCCACCGGGGTGTAGGCGACCTTGATGCCGAACGGCAGAAGCCAGGCGCCGATCCAGCCTTTTGGGGCGAACAGGGCAGTCAGGGCAATGCCGGCGACGGCGGTAGGCAGCGCCAGCGGCATGTCGATCAGTGAGTCCGCCAGGCGGCGGCCGGGAAACCGGTAGCGGACCATGACCCAGGCCACCAGCAGCCCAAACGGTACATTCACCGCCGCTGCCAGCGCGGCTGCCCCGAAACTGAGTCGCAATGCCGCGAGGACCCGCGGTTCGGTGATTGAATGCCATACCCCCATCAACCCCAGTTCCCACGGCCGCAGTGCCAGCGAGGCCAGCGGCAGCAGGACGATCAATGAAACCCAGCCCAGGGTGATTGTCAGGGCTGGAGCGAAACCAGGCAGTGCGGAGCGGCGGTTCGCCATCATTTACCGAATGTATAGATACGATCGAACAGACCGCCATCGGCGAAGTATGTCGCCTGGGCGGTCTCCCAGCCACCGAAGTCCTGAATCGTCACCAGTTTCAGCGCAGGGTAACGTTCGGCATATCGCGTTGCCACCGCCGGGTCGCGCGGCCGGTAATAGTTCCGCGCTGCGATGTCCTGCGCCCCGGGCGTGTAAAGAAATTCCAGGTATGCCTGTGCGACGGCTCGTGTGCCCCGCTTGTCCACCACGCGGTCAACCAGCGCCACTGGCGGTTCGGCCAGGATACTCAACGATGGATAAACGATTTCGAACGCGTCGGCACCGAATTCCTTGCGGGCGAGCCACGCATCGTTCTCCCACCCGATCAACACGTCGCCAAGCTTCCGCTGGGCGAAACTGTTGGTCGCGCCGCGGGCGCCGGTATCGAGCACGGGCACCCGGTGGAACAGGTCGCGCAAGAAGGTCTCGGCCGTTGCGGCGGTGGCGTTCGGTTGGCGCTGCGCCCAGCCCAGGGCAGCAAGAAAATTCCACCGCGCGCCGCCGGACGTCTTCGGGTTGGGCGTGATCACCGCGACACCCGGCCTCAGCAGGTCGGCCCAGTCTTGAATGCCGATCGGGTTGCCCTTGCGCACCAGCAATACGATCGTGCTGGTGAATGGCGTCGCATTGTCCGGCAGCCGGCGCTGCCAGTCGGTTGCGATCAGGCCACGTTTGGCCAGCGCGTCGATATCGGCCGCGAGGGCCAGTGTCACCACATCCGCCTGCAGCCCCTCCAGCACGGCCCGCGCCTGGGCGCCTGAACCGCCGTGCGATTGGTTGACGGTGAGGTGTTGCCCGGTCTTCGCCTGCCATGCCTCGGCGAAGGCGCGGTTGATGGCGCGGTATAGTTCGCGGGTCGGATCGTAGGAGGCGTTGAGCAGCGTGATGTCCGCGGCCGTCGCGGGCCCGACGGCGTTGAGCGTTCCCAGTATTGCAACCAAGGCGCCGCGCCGGGTCAGTTGAGCGTGTTGCATTGCATCGCATCCCTCCAGGACAGCGTGACCAGATGGAGGACAGATAATGTTAATTTTCTCCGATCAGCAATGGGAAGGGTAAAATTAAAAAAATTTGCTACTTATTTTGAATTAATGTCGATGATCTTCTAACAATCATCTTCTCCGCGCCACCGCTCATTTGGCCAGAACCCCGATGTCCGATTCCATACGGGCCGGCACCGTCGGGTCGCGGTCCAGCAAACCCTCCTCCATCGCTTTAATCTGTAGCGCCAGATACCTTGAGTAAATTCGCACATGCGGCAGGCCTCCGGCGGTGAACCAGAGACCCGGTTGGGCGGTGCGGCGCCACATGTTGCGTTCCTCGCCGCCTTCGTCGAAGCCCCAGACGGGACCGATGCGGTCGGCGACTTCATCGCCCAGGTACTGGCGGACGACATCCTGCTGGTTCTTGTAGCCGGTCGCGGCGACCAGAAGGTCGGCTTCTATGATGCGGCCGTCTTTCATGCGCACGCCTTGTGGAACGAAACGATCGATGTCGCTGTATTGCAGCAGGCCGATGCGTCCATCCACGATCAGGTCGGAGCAGCCGACGTTAAAGTAATAACCGCCGCCGCGCCGGAGGTATTTCATTTGGAAACCGGTGTCGTCGGGCGGGCCGTTATCCAGGCGGAATCCCCTGGCGGTCAGGCCGTCGAGTAGTTTCTTGTCGGCTTGCTGCATCCTGGCGGCGGCAATTTGGTAGCTTTTCACCAGAACCTTGTAGGGCACGGCGGCCGCGAGCAGGTCGCAGTCCGCCAGGTTCGGGCCTTCCTTATACATGTCATAGACGGTCTGTGCCTGCTCCAGGCTGACGATCAGCGTTGTGCTGCGCTGGATCATGGTCACGTCCGCGCCGCTGGCGTGCAGGTCCTGGGCAACGTCGTGACCGCTGTTGCCGGTGCCCATAATCAGGGTTTTGCGCCCTTTCCAGGCGTGGCCGGTGGTGTATTGGCCGGAATGCATAACGGTGCCGGCGAAGTCGTCGAGGCCGGCTGCGTCCGGCCGGATCGGGATCGCGCTGACTCCGGTGGCGAAGATCAGGTGGCGGGGGTGGAGTGTCCGTTCCGATCCATCGTGGCGTCGCAATGAAACCTCCCACCGTCCGGTGGTTTCGTCGAACGTGCCGTTCTTGAGTTCTGTCCCGGTCCAGATGTTGAGTTCCATTGCGTCGGCGTAGGATTCGAACCAGTTCGCCAGCTTGTCTTTCGGTATGAACACCGGCGTGTTGGGCGGGAACGGCATGTAGGGCAGGTGGTTGATATGGACCTCGTTATGTAGCGTTAACGAGTGGTAGCGTTTGCGCCAGGCATCGCCGACGCGTTCGTGCCGGTCGATGACGAGTGTATCGACACCAAGCTGGCCGAGGCAGGCGGCGATGCCGAGGCCGGACTGGCCGCCGCCGATGACGATGGCGACCGGGTCGTGGTCCTGGTAGGCCACCGCCTTCTGGCGGTAATCCAGCCAGTTCGGGCCGCCGAATTCCCGCGAATAGGCCTGACCGGTGGACACGCGCGGGCCGATGCGTTCCTCGTGGTCCTTGATTTCGTCCAGCGCGGTCAGCAGCACCCAGGCGGCGAGTGCGCCCTGCGCGTTGGGGACCAGGCGAAGGACGCCGCTGGCGCGTCCGGTGGCGGTTTCGAAGGCGAACAGCGCCTCGATCGTGCTGGTGCCGGCGCGGGTGACGAGGCGGGGCGGGACGCGGCCGGGGGCGACGCGGAAATGGCCGGGGCGGATTTCGGGGAGGGTTTGGCCGAGCGTGGCGGCGATCTCGGCGGTGCCGTTCATGGTTTGGATGTGCCAGGTGAAGGACACCAGGTCGCGCCAGTGGCCGTCCGGCAGGAACAGCGCGGCGGCGGCGGTGGCATCGCGGCGGGACAGCGCGGCTTTGAATGCCTGCAGCCATGCGGTCGCGGCGGCGTGCGGGTCGATGTCGGCCAGATTGGGTGTGTTCGTCACGGTTTTCGCCCTTGGATACCTTACGGTAGTTCATACTACCGACGGGTTTGGCGCGGAAGGGTCCGGGGTGGTTCGTTGGGGCAATCGGATTTGGAGCTCCCTCTTTACATCTCGCACTGTTCTGAGATGCGATCTCGCGGCAGGGGCGATCGCATTTGAAATCGCATGGCTACCGAGGATTGGTGATTCGGTCCGATCAAGCAAGTATTTTGAAACACAGATGGACACAAATGAACACAGATGAAACGAATCCGGGTAGGCTTTGGGTAGGCTTTGGGTAGGCTTTGGGTAGCGGCGATCGGGGTTCTACTAACTTTGTGAATATAACTTATTTTTTAGAAACAATGAATTACTTATTTGTGTTTATTAGTGTTCATCTGTGTTTCCAAATTCTTGTTTTCTTCCTCTGCGGGGAACCCCATCAAGCTGAGGCCGCAAAATTCGGAATGCGATTGCCCTGGCGGATCGTTCGGTTCGGTTTGGCACAGGCCAAACGCATTGCTCCGCGGCGGCCGGGCCTTTCAAACGCACGATCCGGCACATTGGCGCCTTGGGCCGGACCATGCGCGATGGCCGCATTGCCAGATCGGATCGGCCATGGCTGGATGGGGCCCTGATCGCGGGGAGACATTGCCATGGCCGGCCAGCAGCAGGACCGTCAACCGTTTCACCATCCGCGGGTTCGTCCGGATTGGCTGGGCACGCTGACCGAGGCGATCCTGGACCCGGCCCAGCCGATCATCGATCCTCATCATCATCTCTGGAAGGCGCGTCCGGACCCCTATCTGCTGGCGGACCTGGTCGGCGACCTGCGCAGCGGCCACAACGTGCTGGCCACGGTGTTCATCCAGTGCCGATCCGAATACCGGGTGGACGGTCCGGAGGCGATGCAGCCGGTGGGTGAAACGGAATTCGTCGCGGCGGCGGCCGAGGCCTGCGAAAGCAGCGGCTATGGCGCGTTGCGCGCCTGCGCGGGCATCGTCGGCCAGGCGGACTGCCTGTTGGGCGAGCGCATCAACGCGGTGCTGGAGGCGCATATTCAGGCTGGCGGGGGGCGATTCAAGGGCATACGACACAGCGGCACCTATGATTCCGGGATCGCCCCGACCGCGCCGCCTGGTGCCCCGGCCGGGCTGTATCGCGATGCGGCGTTCCGGGCGGGGTTCGGCCGGCTGCAGGGTTTGGGGATGACGTTCGATGCGTGGTTGTATCATCCGCAACTGGGCGACCTGGTCGATCTGTTACGTGCGTTCCCGGAACAGAAAGTCGTGCTTGATCATTTCGGCGGTCCGTTGGGTGTCGGCCCGTATGAAGGCCGGCGGGCCGAGGTGTTCGCGCAATGGCGCGCCTATATGACCGAGCTGGCGACGTGCGAGAATTTGCACGTCAAGCTGGGCGGATTGGCAATGAACGTCAACGGTTTCGGCTATCATCAGCAGCCTTTGCCGCCATCGTCGGGTGAAATGGCGGCGGCGTGGCGGCCTTATGTCGAAACCGTCGTCGAGCTGTTCGGCGCTGACCGTTGCATGTTCGAGAGTAATTTCCCGGTCGATAAGGGGATGTGCGCCTACCCTGTCCTGTGGAATGCGTTCAAGCGGTTGGCGGCGGGATGTTCGGACGATGAGAAGGCGGCGCTGTTTCATCGGACGGCGCAACGGTTTTACAGTTTGCCGCCGGTGGGATGAGGGGGCTAGACCTCACCCCACACCTCACGCGCGACTTCGACGCAACGGGACAGTTTCGCCCATTGTTGGTCTTCGGTGAGGGTGTTGCCTTCCTCGGTCGAGGCGAAGCCGCATTGCGGGGATAGCGCCAGTTGTTCCAGCGGCAGGAATTTGGCGGCTTCGTCGATGCGCCGCTTCAGGGTGTCCTTGCTTTCCAGTTCGCCGGTTTTACTGGTCATGATCCCCAGCACGACCAGCTTGTTCCCGCGCGGCACGAAGCGCAGCGGTTCGAATCCGCCGGCGCGATCGGTGTCGTATTCCATGAAATACGCATCCGCATTGATTTGGTTGAACAGTACCTCCGCCACCGGTTCATAGCCGCCGGAGGCGATCCAGGTGGAACGGAAATTGCCGCGGCAGAGGTGCATCGAAATGATCATGCCGTCCGGCTTGCCGGCGATCGCCTGGTTCAGCATGTTGGAATAGATGGACAGCAGGTCTTCCACATGTTCGCCGCGGGCTTTCAGCATGGCGATCTGTTCGGGATCGCATAGGTAGGCGATGTTGACCTCATCGAGTTGCAGGTAGCGGCACCCGGCGGCGCCGAACGCGCCGACGGCTTTGTTGTAGGCCACGCCCAGGTCGGCGAAAAATCCGTCCAGCGTTGGATAGGTGTCGGTATCGATCGCCTCTCGGCCGCCGCGGAAATGCACGACCGAGGGGGAGGGGATAGTTTGTTTCGCCACCGAATGCCGGACATGACTGGCAAGAAACTGGTAGTGGTCG
>JAYUEJ010000745.1:0-3293 GCA_043739265.1 Rhodopila sp.
TTCGGCGTGATAGCTGGCAGTGTCGTCGGAACTCAGGAAGATAAGGCTCAGGGTATTCCACCTTTGTCCCCATCGGCGCGCCACTGATCGCTCTCGCAATTGGTGCGAACGGAGCGAAAAGTCGCCCGTTCAAGAACGATCGGACATGCAGATCCGCGACGAATTTTCGATTGACCGGTCATTTTTGTGCTAAGTCAAGTGCATGACCGGCGGCGCATTTCGTCCAAAATTGAAACAAGGTCAACGACATATGGCCAAGAGCGGTTACCGTAACTCCAAATTCCGCATCCTGTGGCTTAGCTTGCCATTGCCGTTCGTCGGTTGGGGTAGCATTACCCTCGCGTTTGACATCGTTGACCAATTCATGGCGACGCCGGCCACACGCAGTGCCGAAGCGATCTATATGCTGGCCTCTGCCCTGTTAGGGGGTGTGTTGTGCGGGGGCGCGGTTTTCGCATACACTTATACTTGGTGGCGCATTCGATCGCGCCGGGAACACTAACGCCACCGCCCATGGCGGCGATTGGCATGAAATCGCTCCTCTGCCTCACGATCGTCGCCGCCTTGCTGTTTGCGGCGCAAACAGCGTTTGCCCAGAAGCAGGACGGTATCCAATGGCTGTCGGTTCCGGCGTTGAACACCGGTGGCGACAGAGCGATCGGCTTCGATCTCAAAGTGTCCCATGGTTCGATACGATCCCTCCCGAACGTCCCCATGGGATGGTTTCTTTTGATCGGCAACGATGCGTCAGGGATGACCGACATCAGTGGGAACGTCCGGGTTGGAGCAGCCGCGGTCGACGCCAGCTACTTCCGGAGGTTTGTCTGGCTTCGCAGACAGGACTCGGAAACCCCGATTTCCCGCGTAACGTTGGATATCGTTGTAACGAAGGACTTTGAAACGGAGCGGCACATCAGCGTTCCGGCCAGCGGCCTTCTGCTGTCGAAGAGTTCGAGACAATAACCGATCGGCCGAGAGGCGACGGCGCCATTCGGCTCCGCGTCCCGGACCGGCAAAGCTTCCACCGCCCCGGTCGAACCAGTTCGACCCTGTTAAACACCGACACGTTTAACATTTGACCGCTGGCGCCGATGCGCGAAATCACCGGCTGAGCCAGATGCTTTCCGAAATGTAACTGTATCGTCTATAGAACAACAACCCGGCGTCCGTTAACCTTTCGTAAACGGCTGTCCGCTATAACGACCGGCCTGTCCCGGAGGTGAATGCCATGCTCGCCCTCGCTTTTCTCGCCGCCATCCTGCTGGCGCTGGCCGCTTTGTATGTCCACGACCGCAGGCAAACGTCGCACACCATCCTGCGCAACTACCCGGTATTGGGGTATTTTCGCTATTTCGCCGAAACCATGGGCGAATACATGCGGCAATATCATTATCTGCCCGACTGGGCCGAACGCCCGTTCAACCGGCTGGAACGCAGTTGGATTTACCGCTCCGCCAAAGGCGTCTCCAACTTACGCAGCTTCGGCAGTGAGAACGTGCCCGCCTTCGTCTTCCGCAACGCCGCTTTTCCGGTGCTGGAGGAGGAGATGCGCCCCTATCCCGGCAAGCAGATCGGCCTGTCCGAAGGCCCCGGCGCCTGTCAAAAACCCTATGTCGCCCGCAGCTTCTTCAACATCAGCGGCATGAGCTATGGTGCGCTCAGCCACGCCGCGGTGTCCGCTTTGTCGCGCGGTGCGAAGCTCGCCGACATCTGGATGGCGACCGGCGAGGGCGGTCTGGCACCGTTCCACCTGGAAGGCGGCTGCGACCTTATTATGCAGATGGGCACAGCGAAATACGGCGTGCGCAATCCGGACGGCACGCTGTCGGAGACGAAATTAAAAGAAATCGCCGCACACCAGCAGGTCCGCATGTTCGAGGTCAAGCTGGCCCAGGGCGCCAAGCCCGGCAAAGGCGGCATCCTGCCTGGCATCAAGGTAACGCGGGAGATCGCGGCTATCCGCGGCATCCCGGCGGGTCGCGATAGCATCAGCCCCAATCGTCACCACGACATCGGCAACATAAGCGAACTCGGGCAGTTCGTCGCACGCGTCCGCGGCATCACCGGCAAACCCGTGGGCGTCAAATTCGTCGCCGGCGATACCGAATTCCTGGAGGGCTGGTTCGAGGACTGCGTCATCCACCCCGAAGGATGCCCCGACTACGTGCAGATCGACGGCGGCGAAGGCGGCACCGGCGCCGCCCCGTCAGCGCTGATCGACTATGTCGGATTGCCGATCACCATCGCCCTGCCGATGGTCGCGGCGGCGCGGGAGCGGCATGGGTTGGAGGATCGCATCCGAATCATCGCCTCCGGCAAGTTGATCACGCCGGACAAGGTCGCGTGGGCGCTGTGCATGGGCGCGGATTTCGTGTCGTCCGCTCGCGGGTTCATGTTTAGCCTCGGCTGCATCCAGGCGATGAAATGCGGATCGGGCCAGTGTCCGACGGGCGTGACATCCTCCAACCCCCGCCTGATCGCCGGCCTCGACCCCACCGACAAGGCCGCTCGGGTTGCACGCTATGCGATGCAGGTGCGGGAGGAGGTGGAGATCATCGCCCACTCGTGCGGTCTGACCAATCCGACCGGGTTCCGGCCAAGGCATGTGACGGAGATAGAGCGCGGTGTCGGCGGCTTCCGCGCGCCACAGGGGAGCGATTGAGTTCTATGGAAGGGCACGCACCGTCAGCGCATCGAACCGCGTGACACTGTCGGCCTTGGTCCACAGTCCGATTTTACCGGGAGTGGTGAACGTGCGGTCGGCCGCACTGAACAATACCGTGCCGTTGAACGAAATGGTGAAGCGGTCGCCGTCGGCTTTCAGGCCCAGCGTGTGCCAGACGCCGGACGGCACCGACACCGATGCGCCGGTGATCTCGCGGCGGCTGCCCTTGACCACGCGGTAGAGATTGACATTGTCCTCCAGCGCATTCGCCCGGACGACGTAGTAATTGTCGGGATCGGCATAGCGCACCATCAGGCCGCCGGCGCGGTCCACCCGGCCGGCCACGGCCTTGAAGCGTACGGTCGCCTCGACATTCGCGGCGTCGATGCGCTGGTAGATCGCCAGCGGGAAGCGGTAATCGGTCGGGTCGTTACTGGTCTGCACCAGCACGCGCCGATTTTGTATGGAGGCGTCCTCTTGCACGACCCACTCGGCCGGGGCGCCGTTGCCGGTTCTGGCGAAGGTGAATGCCGGTGTCGTCAGATCGACGGTGATGTCGTCGGCCCGGGCAACACCCGGCCGGATCAAAGCCGCGATCGCAATCAGGGCGCGGCGACCGATCCGGGGA
>JAYUEJ010000746.1:0-9888 GCA_043739265.1 Rhodopila sp.
CCAAACCAGGGCGGGGGAGCTGAATGACTCGCGGTTCCACCACCGGTTTTCAGGGCAGGGCGTTTATGCCGATCTGCTGATGCGCCGGTTCGCGCGGGTGGCGCGGCAGTTCGGCTTCGATGAAGTTCGTGCCCAACTGGATTGCGATCGGTTCGCGGTGCCGGGCGCCGCGCTGGCGGCTCGATCCGGACAGATGTCGTTGTTTTGAAGCGCGGATCGGCGGCGGCAGAACGTTGGGCCTTTTCCAACAATCAACAAAAGTCGTCCAAACGCCGCCATCATAAGGAAGCCAGCAACCCATTGATAAAGAATATCACTCTGATTCACTTGTTTTTTCTGCCAAGATTTACTAAATTTTTGACAAATGCGTGGCTCGTCCGGAGCGGCGCCTGAAGAATATTTGGAGGTCGGATGCCGCGAGGTCCGAGGGCTGAACAAAAGTTAGCCGAGGCTGCCGGGTGTTCTGTGACCGTAGCGCGGTCGTCGGTAGGTGCCATGCAAATGACTTTGACCCAACCATCCGGCAAGGTGCGTAGGTTTTACGCCGAGGCCCTCGCGAACAATTTGGCGCGGGATCAAAGCCGGGGGATCGCCGCAACGGCGGCCGGCGCAAGGTGGGGATCATGATAGTCAGCGATTTCGACGTTCGGAAGGCGGCGCAGGTGGCCGCGTATTTCGCGCGCGCAGCCGGCGGACGCATCAATGGGCTCAAACTGGTTAATATCATCTACCTGGCTGATCGCGAATTCGCGGCGCGATACGATGAACCCATGATTGATGATCACTGGGTGTCGATGGACCATGGTCCGGTCAATTCCGGCACCTTAAACATGGTCAATGGAATGGGCGGCCCGAACCCGGACTGGGATACGTTTATCGGTCCGCGCGTAGGTTTCGATGTTGCTCTAGCCCGCAATTTACGCGACGGCGATCTTGATGAGCTTAGCGTTGCGGACCTGGAGGTCCTATCGGCCATTTGGGAAAAATTCAGTCCTATGAGTGTGGATGAGGTGCGAGACTACACGCACATGAACTGTCCGGAGTGGGAGCATCCTCAAAGCGGTTCCACCCCCATCCCCTACGCCCGGGTCTTCAAGTTTCTCGGGAAGGAGGGCGCCGAAGGCCTTGCGGAAACGATTGAGTCGGTCAGGGCGATGAACAGGACCTTCAAAAGGACCGCGGATGCCTGTCGGGACCTTGTATCAGCCGTTTGAAGGCGGGACCCTACTCATACCATCAGGACCAATCGGCCATCACCTGTTCGTGGTGGCTACGCGGCCATGCCTCGAACAAAACGTCGCCCTTGTGAATATCGCAGGCAGAACCCCTGACCCCACCTGTATCCTTCAGGCGGGGGACCATGAATTTATTAAAAAGCCGTCATGGGTGTATTATCGGCGGGCGCGAATCGAGTCCGTTGCAGCCCTGAGGCTTGGTGTTTCATGCGGAGATTATATTCCGAAAGACCCCATAAACGCGGCATTATTTGAGCGTATTTGTGATGGATTTTCGTCTTCTCTTCAAATTTCTCCGCGCGTGAAGGCATACGTAGAGGCCCAGTTTGCCCGAATGTAATTGAACACGATGCTCGCCCGCTGAATGGCGTGATCCCGGCAACACACGATCATGAACACGCTCGACCACGCCAGGCGCCGACGGCGTTACGCCCGGGCTGTTCAAATCACGCCGACGCACCCGGTCCGGCGCACTGCACCGGGATCAGGCACGGGCGGGTGGAAGAACACCCCCGATCCGGCCCGCGCCCCCTACGGCGATCGGTTTTGCGGCGTTGACGACGTCCGCCGGTTGATTGATACGAAGACCGAACGAGCAAGCCCCCGAACCTCTATAAATTGAGGATTTAAATTGAGACGCTACCCACAATTGACGCGGCTTGAACCGCCACCGTATCCTCCCCGTCAAGAAAGAATGCGGGCCGACTGGCCCCGGGGCTGGGAGGCTAACGATAGTGGAAGACGCCGCGCGCATATTGCAGCTTGTCGTCAACGGGGCGGCATCCGGTTGCATCTATGGGATGATCGCCCTCGGCTTCGTGCTGATCTACAAAGCCACCGAGATGGTGAACTTCGCCCAGGGCGACATCATGATGCTGGGCGGCTTCGTCGCCTACAGCCTGATCACCACGTTCCACATGCCCTATTGGGCCGGCGCCATCCTGGCGATCCTGATCACCGGTGTGTTCGGCTATGCCCTGGATGCGCTCATCCTGCGACGAGTTATCGGCCAACCGCAATTTGCCGTGGTGATGCTCACGCTCGGTTTGGGTTTCATCTTTCGCGCCGTGGCCGGCATCACCTGGGGCTATGATTCGGTTGGCTTCAACACGCCGTTCACCAACAAGACCGCCAACGTCGGCGGACTGGTGCTGGGCCAGGACAATCTCTCGATCATCGTCGGCACGCTGCTGCTGTGCGGCGTCCTGTATCTCTTTTTCAGTAAGACCCGGGTGGGCGTTGCCATGCAGGCCGCGTCGCAGAATCAGCTCGCCGCCTATTATATGGGCATCCCGGTGCGCACCATCTTCTCCCTGATCTGGGCGATCAGCGCCGGTGTCGCCTGCCTGGCGGGTATCCTGCTGTCGCCGGTGTCGATGATCGACGTGAACATGGGATTCCTCGGCATCAAGGCGTTCGCCGCGGCTGTGATCGGCGGTTTCGGCAGCATCCCCGGATCGTTGATCGGCGGAGTCATCGTTGGAATCGTCGAACAATTCGCCGGCTACAAACTGCCCGCCGGATTCCAGGAGGTCACATCGAACGTGGTGCTGCTGTTGATGCTGTTCATCCGGCCGCAAGGCCTGTTCGCGGAACGCATGGGAAAGCGAGTCTAACCGATGCGCTATTTGTTCAGGACGCAATACCAACAGGACATCGCGATATGGAAGCATAACGGCGACCGCTTCTGGTACTCCCTGTTGGCGGTGCTGGTCCTCATCGCGCCCATGGTCCTGGGTGAGTTCTATATCGGCGAGCTTGGCGCGGTGTACATCTTCGCCATCGCCGGCGTCGGGCTGATGCTGCTGGTCGGTTACACCGGCCTGATCAGCCTGGGACATGCGGCATTCCTGGGTATCGGCGCCTATGTCAACGCGGTGCTGCTGGCACGCGGCGTCCCGTTCCTGATCACCTTGCCGCTCGCGGGTCTGCTCACCGCGCTGTGCGGCGCCGCGATCGGACGCCCGACCCTAAGGATGACCGGACTGTACCTGGCGATCGCGACGCTGGCATTCGGCAGCATCGTCGGCACGGTTTTCCAGAAATGGACCGCTGTCACCGGCGGCTTCGATGGCTTCGCGGTCCCGACTCCCACGATATTCGGCATCGCGATCGAGGGCGCGACCGGAATCTATTATGTATCGCTGGTGGTGCTGGCGTTCGTTATGTGGGTCTCGGCCAACCTGCTGCGCTCACCGACCGGACGGGCCATGGTGGCGATCCGGGACAGCGAAATCTCGGCCCAGAGTATGGGCATCCATCTGGCTCGGTACAAAACCCTGGTGTTCGCGGTCAGCGCCGGGATGACCGGTCTCGCTGGCGCCTTGTTCGCGCATTACGTCCGGTATCTGGCCCCCGACGCGTTCGACGTGCTGCTGTCGGTCCAGTTCGTGACGATCGTGTTCGTCGGCGGCCTCGGGTCGCTGCGCGGCGCAATATTGGGGGCGATGTTCGTCCGCCTGCTGCCGCAGTTCATCGCCATCGTGCGCGACGATCTGCCGTTCGGCATCGGTCGGCTGCCGGGGCTGGAGCCGTCGTTGTTCGGCCTGGTCCTGGTGTTCGTGATCCTGTTTCAGCCTGGCGGCCTGAACGGCATGTGGCTGAAGGCGAAGCGATTGTTTCAATCGTTTCCCTTCAAGCGGCAGGCCAGTTTTCGCCGGCAGAAATCCTATGCGAAGTCGGAGCGTCTGCGATGATCATGTTCCAGGCGGACGATATCTCGGTGCGGTTCGGCGGCATTCGCGCGGTGGATTCCGTTTCGTTCGATGTGCGTCAGGGCGAGGTGTTCTCCATCATCGGTCCGAACGGTGCGGGCAAGACCACGATCTTCAACCTGATCAGCCGCATCTATAATTCCACCTCCGGCAAGCTGGTCTTCGAGGGCAAGGAGTTCACCCGCACGCCGGCCTGGCAGATCGCCGGTTTGGGGATCGCCCGCACCTTCCAGAATATCGAACTGTTCCCCAATGCGACGCTGCTGCAGAACCTGTTGATCGGGCGGCATTGCCATTCCCGTGTTGGATTTGTCGCAGAACTCGCCTTCCTGCCGTCAGTGCGCAAGGCCGAACTGCGGCATCGGGAAAAGGCGGAGGATGTCATCGCCTTCCTGGGTCTGGAACGGCACCGCGATTCGCTGATCGCCAACCTGCCCTATGGTGTCCGCAAGGTCGTGGAGTTGGGCCGCGCTTTGTGTATCGAACCCAAGTTGCTACTGCTGGATGAGCCTTCGTCGGGGTTGAATGTCGAGGAAACCGAAGGCATGGGATTTTGGATCGAGGACATCAAGAAAGACCTCGGGATCACGGTGATCATGGTCGAGCACGACATGTCGCTGGTCAATCAGGTGTCGGACCGGGTGATGGCGCTGAACTACGGCAAGGTCATCGCGATGGGCACGCCGCAAGAGGTGCAGACGCATCCGGAAGTGGTGAAGGCATATCTGGGCGGGGAGGTTGAGAGCGCAGCATGACAGAACCTCTGCTACGGGTGAACGCCATCGAAACGTTCTATGGCCCGATTCAGGCCATACGCGGCGTGTCGCTGGATGTGGGTCAAGGCCAGATCGTCACCGTCCTGGGCGCCAACGGCGCCGGCAAGACCAGCGTGCTGCGGACCATTTCCGGCGTTCTGGACCCGGAACGAGGTCAGGTGATGTTTGAAGGGCGCGACATCGCCCGTCTGCCGCCCGATCAGGTGATGCGTATGGGCATTTGTCATGTGCCGGAGGGGCGGGAGATTTTTCCGTTTCTGACGGTGCGCGAAAATCTCAACATGGGCGCCTATACGCGGCGTGACGCGGCAGCGGTCGCACGGGACATCGATCTTTGTTTCGATTATTTTCCGATCTTGAAGGAACGGGAGGGTCAGCGGGCCGGTCTGCTGTCGGGGGGCGAGCAGCAGATGCTGGCGATCAGCCGAGCCTTGATGGGCAGTCCCAGGTTGCTGCTGCTGGATGAGCCGTCGCTGGGACTGTCGCCGCTGCTGGTGCAGCAGATCTTCGGCATTATCCGGCGCATCAACCGGGAGCAGAACGTGTCCATCCTGTTGGTCGAACAGAACGCCCACATCGCGTTGCAGACAGCGGATTTCGGGTATGTGCTGGAGGTCGGGCGAATCGTCGCGGCGGATCATTGCAAAAACCTGATGCAGCGGGCCGATATCCAGGAATTCTATCTGGGCCAAAAAGAAGCCGGCGCACGCGGCACGCGGCGTTGGAAAAAGAAACGGTTGTGGAACTGACGATGGACCAGATCAACTCCATTCCCGCACTTGTCCTGCAACGGTCCAGGGCGCACGGTGGCGAAACGATCCTGCGGACCAAGAACCGCGGCATCTGGAAAGCGGTCACCTGGAGCCAGCTTGATGCGACGGTGCGCCAGATCGGCAGCGCGCTGCTGGCGGCGGACGTCGCGCGTGGCGACGTCGTGGCGATCCTGTCGGAGTCACGGCCCGAGGCGGCCTATGCCGATCTGGCGATTTTGGGCTGCGGCGCCGCGAGTGTCGCGATCGATCCCGACGACGACGCAGATCGCGTATGTCACATTCTATCGTCCAGCGGCAGCCGCCTGGCGTTCGTGGAGAATGAAGAGCAGCTCGATAAAATCCTGACGGTGCGCGATCGCTGCCCGGCCCTGTCCCGGATCGTGGTGTTCGACATGAAGGGGCTGCGGGACTTCGCCGATGCGACCTGCGTCAGCCTGGACGCCTTTGTCGATGCCGAGGCCGGTCCTGCCGGACACTGGGACGCCGCCATCCACGCGATCGAGGCCGATCAGCCCGCCGTCGTTCAATTTCCCCGCGGCGAAAGCGCCGGCATGGCCCGCACGCTGACGCATGGCGACCTGCTGCACATGATCGGCGCCGCCCGTTCCAGGCTGTCCCTGCGTCCGAACGACGAACGTCTGGCGGTGCTGCGGTTGGCGGATATGACCGAGCGGGTGTGGGGGCTGTATTTGGCGCTGGATGGTCGTTGCATCAGCAACTATCCGGAAGGCCCCGATACCGTGATCGAAAACCTGAGGGAGTTGCAGCCAACGATCCTCGGTGCGGATGCCGCGGTATGGAATCATTTGCACGCGCTCGCCGCCGCGCGGGCGGTCGCCGCGACGTCCACGCAGCGTCTGGCCTACGACTGGGCGGTGCGCGCCGGGCGGCTTGGTGGCGCAATGGGCCGGTTGGCCGAACCGCTGGTGCTGCGCCCGGTGCGGCGGGAGTTCGGCCTGAACAAGGTGCGCCTTGCCTATGTCGGAGGCGGATCGGTCAGTCCGGCCGCGCTGGATTGGGCCAAAAGCCTGGGGATCGCGATCCAGCAGGTCGAGGAGCAAGCGGCCGGATCGGGCCAGTCGGACGAACGCTACCGGACCTTGCTGCATAACGCCTACGCGTAACGTTGCAAATGAAACGGGAGAGAGAGCCAATGATCAAATCCATTCTCGCGGCAGCCGCGCTTGCACTCGCCATTCCCGCCATGGCGGCCGAACCGGTAAGGGGCATTACCGACACCGAGATCCTGCTCGGTACTTACACCGACCTGTCCGGCGTGACGGCGATGTGGGGTGTCAACAACTCCAATTCCTGGCGCATGGTGTTCGATCAGGTCAATGCCGCTGGCGGGATCAACGGCCGAAAAATCAAATACATCGTCGAGGACAACCAGTATCAGGTGCCGCGGTCGGTCCAGGCGGCGAACAAGCTGATCAACCGCGACGGTGTTTTTGTCATGGTCGCCAATGGCGGCACCCCAATGAACAACGCCGTTATGCCGGACCAGTTGGCCAAGGGCGTCGCGAACATTTTCCCGCTGACATCCGCGCGATCGATGTATGAGCCGTTAAATCACCTGAAATTCGGTCTGGGTTCGTCGTATTATGATCAGATGCGCGCGGGGCTGAAATTCTTCATCGAAAAGCGCGGCAAGAAACAAATTTGCTCCATGGCGCAGGATACCGATTTCGGACGGGATATCACCGACGGAGTGAAGGACCAGCTCAAGGCCTCGAATTTGACGTTGGCCGGGGAGACCTTGCACAAGCCGACCGAGGTCGATTTCAGCGCCAACGTGGCGCGGATGCGGGATGCCAATTGCGATCTGCTGGTTCTGGGCACCATCGTGCGCGATTCCGTGCAGATCATTTCGGCGGTTCGCAAGATCGGTTGGACGGTCGATATGCTGGGCCAGGCGGCAAGCTATGACGACGCGGTGGCACAGGCGCCGGGCGGCACCACGGAAGGATTCTACTCCATGACGCCGATGCTGTTCGCCGCCGAGGGCACCGGCTCGCCGACCGTGAAAGCGTTCGCCTCCACGTATCATGAGGCTTACGGGCGGAACCCGAACTTCGCCGCGCAGATCGGTTACACCGGCGCCCAGATTGTTGTCCTGGCGCTGAAGAATGCCGGACATGATCTGACGCCGGACAGCTTTGTCGCGGCTTTGGAATCGATCAAGAACTACCACGACATCTTTGGTTCGCCGACGATCAACTTCAGTCAAACGAAGCACCAGGGTTCGAACGAGTCGTTCCTGTGTGTCGTCAAGGACGGCCATTGGCAGACCGCCGAGACGTCACCGCTGGGATACTAGAAAGCCTTCACGGCGACCGGAAACCGAGAGTTCCCCTTTCAATGTGATCGCCCGGCCACACCGGGCGATCACCGGGTAGCGGCTCCCGGCAAGAATCCAGTCACCGTGAAAAGGCCCTGGCGGCTCGCGTCTGTCATTCCGCGTTCATACCGGCCGGCGGCCAATCCCGTGGATGAAAACGGCCGCGCAGCCGGATGCGGTCATCGCACGAAGCGTGAGCGCCGCGGCAATCTGCGACAGGCGGGTGCGGATGGGGGGCGATTGCCGTATCACTAACGCTCCTTACAAGACCCAAGGATATTCCCAGTCAATGCGCGTGATCCGGGGTAATCGGCACAGTCGTCGTATTTTCTGTCGGCGTCTTGCCATTCTTCTGTAGAGTAGGTGTCAGGCCAAAGATTTTTTTATGCACGGAGACAGCGCGAGGGCCACGAAGGACCACGGAGAAACCGCCGCCTCCGACGCAGTGCCTCCAACGGCGGCATAAAACGGTTCCAACAGCCCCGGCCCGCTGCGCCGCGATCGCCCAATCCAAAATCGCGATCAGTCAGGCCCCGGCCAGCCAACACAGCGACTCCGTGGCGCTTCGTGGTCCTCCGGCTGCCTCCGTGAAAAAAATGCGGAAAGAGTGAACGAACGCGCGATTTGCACGCTCCCCATGCCCGGCACACCACGCGTGTCACCCCGTCCAGGCGGCGATCGCGCGGCACGTCGTCAATAACGGCTGATATCGCCTTATGTGGTGGTCGTTCCACAAACATACTGAAAGCGGCAGACGGCACGCATAGCGCAACAAAAACCGCGCACAGGGGCATGCACGATGCCCGACCACATCCACACTACGGAACGACGTTCAAATACCGTTGCCGCAGGTGCGCCTGGAACGCCAGCGGATCGAGTTTTCGACCCGTCGCCTGCTCCATGATCGTATTCAGATCGAGCCGGCTGCCAACCCCATGCACATGGACCCGCAGCCAGGACAACAGCAGCGACAGGTCGCCACGACCAAACGCGTCGTCCATCCCCGGGGTCTGTTGCCGTGCCGCCTGCATCAATTGCGCGGCGGACATCGCCCCCAGCGTATAGCTCGGGAAGTAGCCGAACGCGCCATCATACCAGTGGATGTCCTGCAGGCAGCCCTGCGCATCATTCGGGGGTGTGATGCCAAGCAGCGCCCGCAGACCGTCGTTCCAGGCGGCGGGCAGGTCCGCGACAGCCAGATCCCCGCCGATCATCGCGCGTTCCAAACGGAAGCGCAGCATCACATGGGCCGGATAGGTCAGTTCGTCCGCATCGACCCGGATGAAACTGCGCTCCACATGACGCCACAGGCGGCCCAAATTCTCCAGCCGATAGGGTTCGGGCGCGCCGCCAAACGTGGTGTGCAGCATGCCGCCGAGCCACCCCAGGAAGGCATCGGACCGCACGGCCTGCATTTCGACGATCAGCGATTGACTTTCATGGACCGCCATTCCGGCCGCCTCTCCAACCGGCTGACGCGCATAGGCCGACGGCAATCCGCGCTCATAAAGCGCGTGACCGGTCTCATGCACGACCGCCAGAATGGCGGAGGTCACATCGTCCTCGGCATACCGTGTCGTGATCCGAACGTCCGTTTTCGTGCCGCCGGAAAACGGATGCGCCGACTGATCGAGCCGTGCGTGGTCGAAATCCAGCCCGAGCCGCTGGGCGATGTCACGGCACAGCGCCTCCTGGGCCGCGATGGGAAACGGGCCGGCCGGCTTGATCGCGGCGGGCTGTCGCGCCTGTTGACGCTCCACCTCCGGTAGCGTGACGGCCAGGAACTCTTCGTAGGCGGCGAATATCGGTTCGACGTCGTCGGCGCCGACGCCTTGCTGGTAGCCGTCCATCAGCGCGTCATACGGGCTGAGACCCAGCGCGCCGGACAGGGCGGTGGCGGCTTCGCGGGTCAGGCGCAGCACTTCGTTCAAATGGGGTTTGACCAGGCTGAAATCCGAATCCTTGCGGGCCACCCGCCACACTTTTTCGCAGTCCGAACTGGCTTTTGCCTGCGCCTCCACCAGGTCCGTCGGCAGTGCCTTGGCACGC